>NZ_JAULUC010000012.1:0-200229 GCF_052851275.1 Burkholderia sp. SR8 | reverse complement strand
AAACACCGCCCCAATTTTGCGATGACACAACTACCCACCACACGCTGACGCCAGATAATCGCCCCACCACTGCATCATCTTCCGGCGCTCCGGCAGGTACTCCGCGTGGTTGTACGCCGCCCGGATGCTGTCGCGTTCGCTATGGGCCAGCTGGCGTTCGATCCAGTCCCGGTTGAAGCCGTGTTCGTTGAGGATTGTCGACGCAAGGCCCCGAAAGCCGTGCCCCGTCATCCGTGAGTGGTAGCCCATCCGATACAGCGCGAAGATGATCGTGTTTTCGCTCATCGGCTTCTTAGAGCTGGACCGGCTCGGGAAAAGGTACTGACTATCGCCGTTCAATTCTCGCAGCTTCGCCACCACCTCAAGAGCTTGCTTCGACAACGGCACGATGTGCGGCGTGCGCATTTTCATTTTCTCGGCCGGGATGCGCCACTCCTTCTTCTTCTCGTCGATCTCGGTCCACTCAGCGAACCTCAATTCGATCGTCCGAACGAAAGTCAAAGCCATGAACCGCATCGCAAGTCGCGTCTGGTAGTCTCCATCATACGTGTCGATCTTGCGCATCAGCTCAGGGAGCTCGGCTTCGCTCACACGCTTCATGTGCACGACGGTACGGGTCTTCAGCGCGCCGCGGAGATCCGGCGCAGGGTCACGCTCAGCCCTGCCGGTGGCGATCGCATACCGAAAGATCTGGCTCGTTGCCTGGATGGTCTTGTGCGCAAGCTCGATGGCGCCACGCGACTCGATCTTTCGAATCACCGCAAGCAGCTCCGGCGCCGATACCTCGCTGATCGGGCGTGCACCGAGCACCGGAAACAACTCGCGCTCGAGCAGCTTCATGATTCGTACAGCGTGGCCCTCACTCCACGACTCCTTTCGCTGTTCATGCCACTCCCTGGCGATGGGCTCGAACGAATTCACGCGGCCTAGGATGCGCTGCGCCTTTACGCGCTTCTTTTCGTGCGATGGATCGAGGCCGGCGCGCAACTGGTCCTTGATCTCGTCGCGGGCTTTCCTAGCAGCCAGCAATGTGACGGCCGGATAGACCCCGAGGGCCATCCGTTTCTCCTTGCCGTCGATGCGATACTTCAGGCGCCAGTACTTCGAGCCGTTCGGCATAACCTCGAGGTACATGCCCTGGCCGTCGGCCAGCTTGTAGGACTTTTCGAGAGGCTTGGCCGCACGGACAGCGACATCGGTCAGGGGCATTTGAGCAAGGGGGCATTTCGATGCCCCAAATGAAGGAAACTGCCCCCTACGATGCCCCCTGATTCTGTGGGTGTCAATGGGAAAGCATGGGGCAAGATGGCAACAAAAAGCCCCGCAAGTGCTTGACTGACGGGGCTTTTTGGCAAACTATGGAAACACTTGGGAGTATGTGTGGTGCCGGGGACCGGACTTGAACCGGCAAGCCAATTAAGGCGGCGGATTTTCGTCACACTGCTTCTTTCGAAGTCGGCGTCGTCGGAACGACACCGTTCGTGCGCTGGACTATGCCTTCGCCGTCGCGCCGGGCGGGATCGCCGCCCATGCGCCTTAGGCGCCCCCCGTCTAGTCTCTACACCTTCCTCGCCGCAGTCGAGCCGCGAGGCTTGGCTCGGCGTTGCCTCGACGCGCGTCGCACATCAGGGGTTTCGCCGAATTTGAAGGGTTCTGCACCGGCCGTTTCCGGCCGGGCACTCAATCGTTTAAGTCCGCTATGTTTACCAATTTCATCACCCCGGCAAAAGGGCGGACGCGATTCTACCATTGCTTGCACATGCGTTCGCTGATTCGGACACGGCACATCGCGACGCAGCACGTTTGCCGCCCGCCTCCGCGCCGGATTTCATCGGTCGTGGCCGACATCGATACGACACCGCGCGCGATTTCCTCCCGCGCCGCAGCAACCGCCGATACAATCGAATCCGCCCTGCTCCCCGGGCATCAAACGTCTGATGTTTGTATCGTGCTTTTTTGCGAAACAGACGTCTCGCGCGTCATCGCGAAGTCACAAACGTTTTCGATAATTTGCCCGTCGAAAACGTTTACATCGCGTCACGCCATGACCCCCACCATCAAGGATGTCGCTGCCCTCGCGGGCTTCTCGATCGCCACCGTATCGCGTGCGATCAATGCGCCGCATACCGTCAGCCCCGCGACGCTCGCGACGATCCGCACCGCCATCGACACGCTGCAGTTCCGCCCGAGCCCGCTCGGCCGGCAGCTGCGAGGCGAGCGCACGCGCCTCGTCGGCGTCGTGCTGCCGACGCTGTCGAACCCGGTGTTCGCCGATTGCCTGCACGGCATCGACGAGCTCGCGACCGCGGCCGGCTTCAAGCTGATCCTGATGACGACCGAATACGATGCGGCGCGCGAGCGCCACGCGATCGAGACGCTGCGCGAGCAGCGCGTCGAAGGGCTGATCCTGACCGTCGCCGACGCGGACACGCATCCGCTGCTCGACATGCTCGACCGCGACGGCCCGCACTACGTGCTGATGCACAACGACACGCAACGCCGCCCGTCGGTGTCGGTCGACAACCGCCGCGCCGCGTACGACGGCGTGCGGCTGCTGACCGCGCGCGGCCATCGCCGCGTGCTGATGCTCGCCGGCTCGCTCGCAGCATCGGATCGCGCACGCCAGCGTCATCTCGGCTATGCGCAAGCGCTCGAGGAAGCCGGTGTCGCGACGCTGCCGCCGGTCGAAGTCGACTTCAACGCGGCCGAGCTGCCCGACGCGGTGCTCGCGCATCTCACCGCGCAAGCCACGCGCCCGACCGCGCTGTTCTGCAGCAACGACCTGCTCGCGATGGTCGTGATGCGCGGGCTGCGCCGCGCGGGCTTCTCGATTCCCGACGACCTGTCGGTGCTCGGCTTCGACGGAATCGCGATCGGCGAGCTGCTCGCGCCGCCGCTCGCGAGCGTCGCGACGCCGAACCAGGACATCGGCCGCCACGCGTGGCGGCGCCTCGTCGAATGCATCGGCGGCGCGACGATCGAACGCACGTCGCTGATCCTGCCGCACACGGTGCGCGACGGCGCGACGGTCGCGCCGCCGGCCGCCGGCCTGCAGTTGCGCCACGCATGAACGCGCGCGCCGCGCGATCGTGCGCGGCGTGGCGAGATACGCCGCGAGCTATCCACGAAATACCCCGCTACCCCGCCCGGAGACCCACCGTGTCCTTTCGCCTGACCTCGCTGCTGCGCATGCTCGCAGCCCCCGTTGCCTGCGCCGCGCTCGTCGCGTTCGCACCCGCGGCCCATGCCGACGACACCGCGATCTGCTACAACTGCCCGCCCGAATGGGCCGACTGGGCCGCGCAGATCGCGGCGATCAAGCAGAAGACCGGCATCCGCGTGCCGTTCGACAACAAGAACTCGGGCCAGGCGATCGCACAGCTGATCGCCGAGCAGAAGAGCCCGGTCGCCGACGTCGTCTACCTCGGCGTGTCGTCGGCGTTCCAGGCGAAGGACAAGGGCGTGATCGCGCCGTACAAGCCCGCGCACTGGAACGACATCCCCGCGAACCTGAAGGATCCGCAAGGCTACTGGTTCGCGATCCACTCGGGCACGCTCGGCTTCTTCGTGAACAAGGACGCACTCGACGGCAAGCCGGTGCCGCGCTCGTGGGCCGATCTGCTGAAGCCGGAATACAAGGGCATGGTCGGCTACCTCGATCCGTCGAGCGCGTTCGTCGGCTATGCGGGCGCGGTCGCGGTGAACCAGGCGCTCGGCGGCAGCCTCGACAACTTCAAGCCGGGCCTCGACTGGTTCCGCAAGCTGAAGGCGAACGCGCCGATCGTGCCGAAGCAGACGGCCTATGCGCGCGTGCTGTCCGGCGAGATTCCGATCCTGCTCGACTACGACTTCGACGCGTATCGCGCGAAGTACAAGGATCACGCGAACGTCGAATTCGTGATTCCGACCGAAGGCACGATCGCGGTGCCGTACGTGATGAGCCTCGTGAAGGGCGCGCCGCACGATGCGAACGGCAGGAAGGTGCTCGACTTCGTGTTGTCCGACGAAGGCCAGAAGCTGTGGGCGAACGCGTATCTGCGGCCGGTGCGCGCGCAGACGCTCGGCGCCGACGTCGCCGCGAAATTCCTGCCGGCGAGCGAATACGCACGCGCCAAGCCGGTCGACTTCGGCAAGATGGCGGCCGGCCAGCAGGCATTCGGCCAGCAGTACCTGCAGGTGATGCAGTAAGCGGCCGGCCCCGAACCATGCTCGACCTGACTTTCCCGCTGCGCTGGCGCGTCGCGCTCGTCGCGCCGGCGCTCGCGGTGTTCGCCGCGTTCTGGCTGTTGCCGATGGTATCGCTCGTGCAGGTGTCCGCCGACGGCGCGCTCTTCAAACAGTACGCGGCACTGCTCGGCAATGCGCGCTACATGAAGAGCCTCGGCGAAACGGTCGCGTTGTCGGCCGGCGTCACGCTCGCGACGCTCGCGCTGTCGACGATCTCCGGGCTGCTGCTCGCGCGCCGCGAATTCGCGGGCAAGCGCGTACTGCTCGCGCTGCTCACGTTCCCGCTCGCATTTCCGGGCGTCGTGGTCGGCTTCATGGTGATCATGCTCGCCGGGCGGCAAGGGTTGATCGGGATGCTGTCCGCGAAGCTGACCGGCGACAAATGGGTGTTCGCGTATTCGGTGGGCGGGCTGTTCGTCGGTTACCTGTACTTCTCGATTCCGCGCGTGATCGTCACCGTGATCGCGGCCGCGTCGAAGCTCGACGCATCGCTCGAGGAAGCCGCGCGTTCGCTCGGCGCGTCGCCGTGGCGCATCTTCGTCGACATCGTGCTGCCGGCGCTCGCGCCGGGGCTGATCGCGGCCGGCGCGATCTGCTTCGCGACCGCGATGGGCGCGTTCGGTACCGCGTTCACGCTCGCCACCGACCTGAACGTGCTGCCGATGACGATCTACACCGAGTTCACGCTGAACGCGAACATCGCGACGGCGGCCGGGCTGTCGATCGTGCTCGGCATCGTCACGTGGAGCGTGCTCGCGCTCGCGCGCCGCTTCACCGGACACACCGCCGCTGCCGCGGCCTGAGGATTCCTTCATGCAATCGCTTTCCGGTTCGTCCGCGCCGTCGCCGGCGCCCGCCCCGTCGCATGCGAGCGGCACCGCTCGGCGCGCGCCGCGCGTGTCCGGCGCGCGCGCGATCGCCGCGCTGCAATGGGGCGTCACGCTGCTGCTGTGCGCGTTCCTGATCGTGCCCGTCGTGATGTCGGTCCTCGCGGGCGTTACCGTCAACTATTTCCGCGGACTGTCGAGCGGCCTCACGCTGCGCTGGCTCGAACAGGTGTGGCAGCAATATCAGGGTTCGGTCGCGCTGTCGCTCGGCGTCGCGTTCGCGACGCTCGCGATCGTGCTCGTCGTCGGCGTGCCGGCAGGCTATGCGCTCGCGCGCAGCAAGAGCCGCGCCGCCCGCGCGCTCGAGGAAGCGCTCGTGCTGCCGGTCGCGCTGCCGGGCCTCGCGTCGGCGCTCGCGCTGCTGGTCGTCTACGGCGGCTTCACCGCGTTCCGGATGAGCCTGTGGTTCATCGTCGTCGGCCACGTGGTGTTCACGCTGCCGTTCATGGTGCGCGCGGTCGCAGCGGTTGCGGCCGGTGCCGACCTGCGCACGCTCGAGGAAGGCGCGGCGAGCCTCGGCGCGTCGTTCGTCACGCGCTTCGTCACGATCGTGCTGCCGAACCTGCGTCCCGGCATCGTCGCGGGCGCGCTCGCGGTGCTCACGCTGTCGATCGGCGAATTCAACCTGACGTGGATGCTGCATACACCCGATACCAAGACGCTGCCGGTCGGGCTCGCCGATACCTACGCATCGCTGCGTCTCGAAGTCGGCAGCGCGTACACGATCGTGTTCCTGCTGATGACGCTGCCGCTGCTCGTCGCGATGCAGTGGCTCGGCGTCGATCCGTCCGGCACGCGCGCGGCGAAGCGCCGCCCGCGCTGATCCCGCGCAGAACCTATCGCTCCCATGAAACTCGATTCCACTCCCATCACCCTGACCCGCTGCGCAAAGACGTTCCGCGGCACGCGCGTGCTCGAACCGCTCGATCTGTCGATCGGCGCCGGCGAAACGCTCGTGCTGCTCGGCCCGTCGGGCTGCGGCAAGACGACGACGCTGCGCCTGATCGCGGGCCTCGACACGCCGGATGCCGGCGGCACGATCGCGTTCGGCAACGACGACGTCACCGCGCTGCCGATCGAACGCCGCCAGGTCGGCATGGTGTTCCAGAACTACGCGCTGTTTCCGAACCTGACGGTACGCGGCAACGTCGGCTACGGACTGAAGATCCGCAAGACCGACCCGCGCGCGCTGCGCGAACGCGTCGACGAACTGCTCGCGATGATGCGGCTCGACGCGCATGCGGACAAACCGGTCGACCAGCTGTCGGGCGGCCAGCGCCAGCGGGTCGCGCTGGCGCGCGCGCTTGCGGTGCGCCCGCGCGTGCTGCTGCTCGACGAGCCGCTGACCGCGCTCGACGCGAAGCTGCGTGACGTGCTGCGCCGCGACATGAATGCGCTGCTGCGCGAGCTCGGCGTGACGACCGTCTACGTGACGCACGATCAGGCGGAGGCGATGGAGCTCGGCGACCGGATCGTCGTGATGGGCGCGGGCCGCATCGAGCAGATCGGCACGCCGCGCGACATCTACTACCGGCCGGCGAACCGCACGGTCGCGCAGTTCATCGGCACGCTGAACCGGCTTGCGGGACAATGGCGCGACGGCGCGCTCGTGACGACCGGCGGTTCGATCGTCACGCCGCACGCCGCCGACGAGTGGTTCTTCCGCCCGGAGGACGCGCAGCTCGCCGATCCCGCGCATGCGCCGCTGCGCGGCGCGATCGGCGCGTGCGCGTTCCTCGGCGAGCGCACGCGGCTCACGATCGAGCATGCGGCGCCCGATGCGCTCGTGATCGACGTGCCGGGCCGCATCGAGCTCGCGCGCGGCACGGCGGTCGGCATCGCGATCGCGGCGGAAGGGCTGATCGCGCTCGCCTCGTAATACCGCCCACAATAACCAGACACTCCGAGGAACGACGATGCTGCTTGCTCAAATCAGCGATCTTCACATCAAGCGTCCGGGCCAGCTCGCGTACCGGCGCGTCGACACGGCCGCCGCGCTCGCGCGCTGCGTCGCGAAGCTGAACGCGCTGGTGCCGCGCCCCGACGCGGTGCTGATCACGGGCGACCTGACCGATTTCGGCCACGACGACGAATACCGTCATCTGCGCGCGCTGCTCGCGCCGCTCGAGATTCCGTATTACCTGATGGTCGGCAATCACGACGATCGTGCGGGCCTGCGCCGCGCGTTCGCCGATCGCCCCGAGCTGCAGGACGGCGAGTTCGTGCAGTACGCACTGGATGTCGGGGCCGTGCGCGTGCTCGCGCTCGATTCGCAGGTGCCCGGCACGAGCAGCGGCGATCTGTGCGATGCGCGGCTCGCGTGGCTCGCCGCGCAGCTCGACGCGGCGCGCGACCGGCCGGTGATCGTCGCGCTGCATCACCCGCCGTTCGTCTCCGGGATCGGCCACATGGACGCGCTGCGCCTCGCACCTGCCGCCGCCGCGAAGCTCGATGCATTGCTGCGCGGCTATCCGAACGTCGAACGCGTGCTGTGCGGACACGTGCACCGGACGATGTTCACGCGCTTCGGCGGCACGCTCGCGTCGGCCGTGCCGGCGCCCGCGCATCAGGTCGCGTTCGATCTGCGCGCGGACGCGCCGTCCACGTTCCGGCTCGAACCGCCCGCGTTCGCGGTGCATCGCCATACGCCGGACGCGGGGATGACGTCCCATCACGTGTATGTGGACGAAGGCGACGGACCGTATCCGTTTTATGAGCCGAGCGGGGAATTGGTCGACTGAGCCTGCGCATTGCGCGCATGACGGGCGGGTGAGGCGGGTGGCGTGCGTTGCGGGTGATCGCGGGGCGATAGCAGGTCATAGCGATCACTCGAGGCCCGTCGTGCCGCGAGTGCGCGGCCGGCCGCGTGTGCGCCTATCCGCCCGCTTGCCTGTCTGCCTGTCTGCCTGTCTGCCTGTCTGCCTGTCCGCCTGTCCGCCTGGCCACCTGTCCGCCTGTCCGCCTGTCCGCCTGTCCGGCTAACGGCTAACGGCTAACGGCCCCGACGCCCCTGACTGCACGGCTCGCCGCTGCCCCCCCGCGCGGGACCGTATATTCGCCCGCCTCCCCTGCTCCCCGGCCGTTTGGCCGTTTGGCCGTTTGGCCGTTTGGCCGTTTGGCCGTTTGGCTTCTTGGCTTCTTGGCTTCTTGGCTTCTTGGCTTCTTGGCTTCTTGGCTTCTTGGCTTCTTGGCTTCTTGGCAGCTTGGCAGCTTGGCAGCTTGGCTGCCTGGTCGCCTGGCTGCGCGGCTCCCGCCGCCCATCCCCCTCGCCGGCAGAATTCCCGGTGCTCCGGTATGATCGGCAGCCTCGATCGGCGCACCGGCCGCCTGCGCAACCGCTGTTGCGCGGCGCGCCCCGCGCCGCCCCACTCCGTTCCGTTGCAGCCATGTCCTCCGCCTCCACCGAACGTCCGACCGACGCCGTCTCGCCCCATTACTCGCGCAGCCTGCTGTTGCTGCTCGCGACGATCGCGGGTGTGTCGGTCGCGAACATCTACTACAACCAGCCGCTGCTCGACAGTTTCCGCTCAGCCTTTCCCGACGGCGCGTCGTGGATCGGCGCGGTGCCGACCGCGACGCAGCTCGGCTACGCGGCCGGGATGTTCCTGCTCGCGCCGCTCGGCGACCGCTTCGATCGCCGCGGGCTGATCCTGATGCAGATCGCGGGCCTGTCGATCGCGCTGATCGTCGCCGCGACCGCGCCGTCGCTGGCGGTGCTCGCCGTCGCGAGCCTCGCGATCGGCGTGCTCGCGACGATCGCGCAGCAGGCCGTGCCGTTCGCAGCCGAAATCGCGCCGCCGGCCGAGCGCGGCCATGCGGTCGGCACCGTGATGAGCGGCCTGCTCCTGGGGATCCTGCTGGCGCGCACGGCAGCCGGCGTCGTCGCCGAATATTTCGGCTGGCGGGCGGTGTTCGGCGCGTCGGTGGCGGCGCTGGTCGCGCTCGCCGCGGTGATCGTGTTGCGGCTGCCGCGCAGCTCGCCGACGTCGACGCTGCCGTACGGCAAGCTGCTCGGCTCGATGTGGCATCTGGCAGTCGAACTGCGCGGGCTGCGCGAGGCGTCGCTGACGGGCGCCGCGCTGTTCGCCGCATTCAGCGCGTTCTGGCCGGTGCTCACGCTGCTGCTGGCAGGGCCGCCGTTCCATCTGGGTCCGCAAGCCGCGGGCCTCTTCGGCATCGTCGGCGCGGCCGGTGCGCTGGCCGCCCCGTACGCAGGCCGTTTCGCGGACAAGCGCGGCCCGCGCGCGATCATCTCGCTCGCGATCGCGCTGCTCGCGGCGTCGTTCGTGATTTTCGCGCTGTCGGGGACGAGCCTTGTCGGGCTCGTGATCGGCGTGATCGTGCTGGATGTCGGCGTGCAGGCCGCGCAGATCTCGAACCAGTCGCGCATCTACGCGCTGAAGCCCGAGGCACGCAGCCGCGTGAACACCGTGTACATGGTGTGCTACTTCATCGGCGGTGCGCTCGGCTCGTCGGCCGGCGTCGCCGCGTGGCGCGCATTCGGCTGGACCGGCATGTGCGCGGCGGGGCTCCTCTTTACGGCGCTCGCCGGCGGGTTCCACTACCGCGGCGCACGGCGCGGCTGACCGCGGCTGACCGCGGCCGGACGCGCCGGCGTCACGCATCGGCGCGCGACGCGGCCGGTTCGCCGGCCGGTGGCGCCGTGAATGCCGGCGCGGGATCCATCACCGCGGCCGGGTCCACGACGGCGCCCGGTGCGGGCACCGCGAGCGGTACCGCGGAAGGCGCGAGGATCGGCGCCGGATCCGGCATCGCGGGCTGATCCGGCGCGGCTGCCGCCGCCGCTGCAGATTCGGCGGCGACGCTGGCGCCGGCGGTAACGCCGGCCGCGGCTGACGAAGCGTCGGCCGCCGCGCGCGCCGCGGGCCGGCGCGCGGGATCGAACAGGAACGACAACCCGACGCTGCCGAGGATCGCGACGGTCGCGACCACGGTCGCCGTCGTCACCGGTTCGCCGAGCATCAGCGCGCCGAGCGCGACCGCGACGATCGGGTTCACGTACATGCAGCTGCTCGCGATGATCGGGCTCGTATGGCGGATCAGGTAGCCGTACGCGACATACGCGGCCATCGTGCAGAACACCATCAGGTACAGGAACGCGAACACCGGCCCGGCCGCGACCTGCTCGATGCGCTCGCCCATCAGCCACGCGGCGAGCGTGGACAGCAGGCCGCCGAGCCCGATCTGCAGCGACGTCGACAGGAACAGGTCCGACGGCAGCTTGAGCCGCGTCGCGAGATGCGCGCCGCCCGCCCAGAACAGCGCGCCGGCCAGCACGCAGATCGTGCCGAGCGCGGAGTTCGCGGCGGCCGCGCCGCCCGAGTTCAGTACGACGATGCCGACCATCCCGAGCGCGACGGCCGCCCACTCGCCCTTCGTCACCGGCCGGCCGGCGACCGCCGCGATCACGGTCGCGAACAGCGGCACCGTGGCCACCATCACCGCAGCCGAGCCGCTGCTGACGGTGCGCATGCCGAGCGCGATCGTGCCCGAGGACAGCGCGACCAGCATCGTGCCGACGATCGCCGAGTTGCGGATTTCCAGCAAAGTCGGCCATTCGGGCTTGCGGCGCAGCGCGAAGATGAAGAGGCCGATGCCGCCCAGCAGGTTGCGCAGCCCCGACAGCAGCAGCGGCGGGAACGACTGCAGCGCGAAATGCAGCCCGCTGTACGTCGAACCCCAGACGAAATAGATGAAGACGAGGGCCAGCGCGACGCGGCCGCCGCGGCTTTGCGGCAGGCGGATCCGGATCGGCAGGCGGGCCAGGAAATCGAGAAGGCGGTCGAGCGGCGTCATCGTTCAGCCCGCCCGCACGATGAGTCGCGTGCTCCGCTGAAAGGCGCCGGCGAGGCCGGCAAGCGATCCCGACGGGACCAGGAAGGCGGAAGCGAACGTGCGGAACGACATGGCAGTGCGAACGGCGACGAATGAAAACCGGCAAGCGGCGGCTGAGGGTCAGGAAAACGTGCGCGAACCGCTTCGGCCGCCCACGCTCGGCATTATGGCATCAAGAATTCGAAAGCATCGTAAGACCCGACTGAAAGGATATCGGCTGATGTTTCGGCGCGACATCCGCGGCGAGCCGGACCGGTTGAATCCGCGGCCGGACACGCGCTGCGCGGGGCGCTCCGCCGCTTCCGCGCAGCGCGATCGATACCTCGGCCTGCCGGCCGGTCATGCACTTCACGGGTCGCTTCGCGCTTATGGTGTGACGCTCGGCATGCCTGTCCCGCAGCCGGCGTACCGCGCGTTCCGCGTAACGCGCGCGTCACGGCGCCCGGCCGCTCACGATCCGCCGAACCAGTTGTAGCCCTGATCGACCCAATAGCCGCCCGGGTAGGTATCGGTCACGAAGATTTCCATGATGTGCTTCGGATTCTTGTAGCCGAGCTTGGTCGGCATCCGCAGCTTCATCGGAAAACCGAACACCGGCGGCAGACGATGGCCGTCGTAGTCGAACGCGAGCAGCGTCTGCGGGTGCAGCGCGGTCGGCATGTCGATGCTTTCGTAGTAATCGTCCGCGCATTTGAAGCCGACGTACTTTGCATGCGGATCGGCGCCGGCGCGTGCGAGGAACGCGCCGAACGGCGTGCCACCCCAGCGGCCGATCGCGCTCCACCCTTCCACGCAGATGTGCCGCGTGATCTGCTCCGCGTGCGGCAGCGCGTACAGCTCGTCGAGCGTCCATACGCGCTTGCCCGTCACGCGGCCCGACAGCACGAGCCGGTACGTCGACGCGTCGACGTGCGGCACCTCGTCGATGCCGTAGTACGCGTTGAACGGGAACGGCCGCGTGATGTCGGCTTCGGTGTAGGTCGGCGCGAGCCGCTCGCCGCTGAAGAGCCACGCCTGCACGCGATCGTTCAGCCGCGATACGCGCTCGAGAAACGTGTTGACCGATGCGTCGTCGTGCAGCGTGCAGCCGGTCAGCATCGTCAGGCCGCCGAGCGTCAGGATGCGCCGGTTGAACAGCCGCCGCGACGGCATTTCGAGTTCGCGGCGCACGTCGAGCTCGAGCGACTTGCGATCGAGCGCCCAGCGCGTACCGTCGCGCTTTACTTCGGATTCCGACATGATGATTTCCTTCACCCGATGTTGACGGTCAACGGCCGCGCAGCATCGCGAGCAGCGAGCGCGGCACGAGCAGCGCCATCGCGACGTGTACGACGAAGAATGCGACAAGCAGCGACATCGCCCAGAAGTGCACGATGCGCGCGTCGTCGTAGCCCCCGAACAGTTCGCGCAGCAGCGGGAACTGCACGGATTTCCAGATCGTGAGCCCGGACAGCACCAGCACGACGAGATCGGCGATCGCGACCAGATACGCGGCACGCTGCACCGCGTTGTAGACGCTCAGGTCGTCGTGTGCGAGGCGCCCGCGCAATGCCGCACGCACGTCGCGCCACACCGATGCAGGCGTGACCGGCAGCAGCTTGCGCGCGAGACGGCCGGTCGCGATCGCCATCGTCAGATAGAACAGCCCGTTGCCGACGAGCAGCCACATCGCCGCGAAATGCCATTGCAGCGCGCCGCCGAGCCAGCCGCCGAGCGTGATGCCGTGCGCAAACGTGAACGACGGATAGATCGGCGACGCATCGTAGATGCGCCAGCCGGACAGCGCCATCAGGATGGCCGCGAGCGCGTTGAGCCAGTGGCTCGCGCGCACCCACAGCGGATGAATCGGGCGCGCGGGCGGCGCGGCGGCCGCACGCCCGGTGGCGGGAACGGTTTGCATGATGAAGACTCCCGAAACGTGTCGTCGAGGCGGGACAAAACGAGACGCAGGCGGGCGGCCGTCGTCGTGCATGCGCGCCGGCCGCGCGCCCTGCCCGGCGCCGTCAGTTCGACGGCGCCATCTTGTCGCCCGACATCGGCTTGCCCATCGCGTCGTGCGACATCGCGTCCTTCTTCATCGCATGCTTCTTCATGGCGCCCTTCTTCATCGCACCATCCTTCGCCATTGCATCGTGGCCCATCGCGTCTTTCGCCATCGCGTCGTGACCCATCGCGTCCTTCGACATCGACGAACCGTTTTGCGACATCGCGTCGTTCTGCGCGTATGCGCCCGTTGCAAGCGTGGCGAAAGCCGCGACACAGGCGGCGATCAATACGTTTTTCATGACATCTCTCCGGAACATGGGTTTGAGGAGCCCAATAGACGGACGACGTCGCGCGAAATGACAGCCGGTTCGAAAATATTTTTCGCTGGCCCCGGCGCCGCGCGATGCTGCACTGCTGCGCCACTGCGGGCCGGGTTCCCGGCGCGGGCGGCGGCAATCCATGATGCGGCGCATCGCCGGCCCACCGCGCCCGCGTGGCCGGGCCGGTGCCGGCAAACCGCTGCACTGCCGGTTGAAACCGCCGCCAAGCCGGTGTATCGTGTGCCCTTGCTAACGCGGGGGTCCTGCAATGCGTTCGGTCGAACAACCGGCATTGCGGGTGAGAAATACCCTTTGAACCTGATCTGGATAATGCCAGCGCAGGGAAGCGTACGGATTCCGCCGCCATCCTTCTGACGAATCCGCCGCCTCACCAAACCTCGTCTCCTGCTTAGCTCGAGCCCCACATTCGTCAAGGGCTCCGGGCAAGCGCCGAAGCGCGTGTCCGGCGCTCACACAGGAGATTGCATGAACGCCAATCCGAAGTTTCTGTCTGCCGACGCCCACGTCGATGCCGCTGCCGTCGCGCCGCTGCCCAATTCGCGAAAGGTTTATGTAACCGGCTCGCAGCCCGACATCCGCGTGCCGATGCGTGAAATCACGCAGGCCGACACCCCGACCGGCTTCGGCGGCGAAAAGAATCCGCCGATCTACGTGTACGACACGTCGGGCCCGTACACCGATCCGGACGCGAAGATCGACATCCGTGCGGGCCTGCCCGCGCTGCGCCAGCGCTGGATCGAAGCGCGCGGCGACACCGAGGTGCTCGACGGCCTGTCGAGCCAGTACGGCCTCGAGCGCGCGGCCGACCCGGCCACCGCCGACCTGCGCTTCCCGGGCCTGCACCGCAACCCGCGCCGCGCGCAGCCGGGCAAGAACGTCACGCAGATGCACTACGCGCGCCAGGGCATCATCACGCCGGAAATGGAATACATCGCGATCCGCGAGAACCAGCGCCGCGCCGAGTACATCGAGAGCCTGAAGTCGAGCGGCCCGAACGGCGCAAAGCTCGCCGCGATGATGGGCCGCCAGCACCCGGGCCAGGCGTTCGGCGCCGCGGCCTTCGGCGCGAACGCGCTCGCCGAGATCACGCCCGAGTTCGTGCGCGACGAAGTCGCACGCGGCCGCGCGATCATCCCCGCGAACATCAACCACCCGGAATCGGAGCCGATGATCATCGGCCGCAACTTCCTCGTGAAGATCAACGCGAACATCGGCAACTCGGCCGTCACGTCGTCGATCGGCGAGGAAGTCGACAAGATGACGTGGGCGATCCGCTGGGGCGGCGACACGGTGATGGACCTGTCGACCGGCAAGCACATCCATGAAACGCGCGAGTGGATCATCCGCAACAGCCCGGTGCCGATCGGCACCGTGCCGATCTACCAGGCGCTGGAAAAGGTCAACGGCAAGGCCGAGGACCTCACGTGGGAAATCTTCCGCGACACGCTGATCGAGCAGGCCGAGCAAGGCGTCGACTACTTCACGATCCACGCGGGCGTGCGCCTGCAGTACGTGCCGCTCACCGCGAACCGGATGACCGGCATCGTGTCGCGCGGCGGTTCGATCATGGCGAAGTGGTGTCTCGCGCATCACAAGGAAAGCTTCCTGTACGAACACTTCGAAGAGATCTGCGAGATCATGAAGGCGTACGACGTGAGCTTCTCGCTCGGCGACGGCCTGCGTCCCGGCTCGATCTATGACGCGAACGACGAAGCGCAGCTCGGCGAGCTGAAGACGCTCGGCGAGCTCACGCAGATCGCGTGGAAGCACGACGTGCAGGTGATGATCGAAGGTCCGGGCCACGTGCCGATGCAGCTGATCAAGGAGAACATGGATCTCCAGCTCGACTGGTGCAAGGAAGCGCCGTTCTACACGCTCGGGCCGCTGACCACCGACATCGCGCCGGGCTACGACCACATCACGTCCGGCATCGGCGCCGCGATGATCGGCTGGTTCGGCACCGCGATGCTGTGCTACGTGACGCCGAAGGAGCACCTCGGGCTGCCGAACAAGGACGACGTGAAGGAAGGGATCATCACGTACAAGCTCGCCGCGCACGCGGCCGACCTGGCCAAGGGTCATCCGGGCGCGCAGGTGCGCGACAACGCGCTGTCGAAGGCGCGCTTCGAGTTCCGCTGGGAAGACCAGTTCAACATCGGCCTCGACCCGGACAAGGCGCGCGAATTCCACGACGAAACGCTGCCGAAGGATTCGGCGAAGGTCGCGCACTTCTGCTCGATGTGCGGCCCGCACTTCTGCTCGATGAAGATCACGCAGGACGTGCGCGAGTTCGCGGCACAGCAAGGCGTGTCGGAAAGCGAGGCGCTGAAGAAGGGGATGGAAGTCAAGGCCGTCGAATTCGTGAAGACGGGCGCCGAAATCTATCACCGCCAGTAAGACCGCAAGCGAACGATGCGACCGCCGCCGGCCGCAGCGTGACGCACTGCACGAAGCCCGCTTTCGAGCGGGCTTTTTTGCGTGCGCGCCCGCATCCCGCGTGCCTGCGCCGGCAGGCGAAACAATTCATTACGAAAGCGCGGAAGCCTTAACAAGTCCTTACAGCAGCCCTGCGGGTCGGCGCGTAGATTGGGGTCATGCGCGATCGTCAACCGGTCGCGCAACCTCCAGTCACTACCACAAGGACAACGATCATGAGCTATTCGATTCGGCGTTTTGGGGTATGCGCGCTGCTCGTTGCGACGGTGGCCAGCCTGTCGGCCTGCGATTCGATGACACGACGCCAGCGCGATACGGCAATCGGTGCCGGCGTCGGCGGTGTAGCGGGCGCGGCAATCGGCGGCAATGCGCTGTCGACGCTCGGCGGCGCGGCAGCCGGCGGCCTCATCGGTAACCAGGTCGGCAAGTAAGCCACGTCCGCGCCCGGCGTGACAGGGCGCGTTGCGTTTCAACCGGACGGCGTTTCCGCGATGCGGAAGCGCCGTTTTTGCATCGAGCGCCCCGCTCGTCGGGACATGCGGCGAAGCCTGTGCGGAAATGATCGGTTACCGTTTTACGCACCGTGTCATCGATGGGCGGCCTAAGCTTAAGCATCTGCCGATTGCCGGCCCCGCCGGAGTGACATCATGAACAGGACTCTCGTCGCCGCGGTACTCGCGAGCGCGACACTCGCGGGCTGCTACTACCCATACGGCTACTATCCGTCCGGCTATTACACGGCGGCGCCGGTCCAGCCCGCGCCCGTGTACGTCGACCCCGGCCCCGCGTACTACTATCCGGCCCCCGTGTATGCGCCGGCATGGGGCGGTTACTGGGGCCCGGCGCTGTCGCTGAATTTCGGGTTCGGCGGACGCGGCGGCTGGCGCCATCACTGAGCGAACGAACCGGTCGCGCGGCCGGTTCGCGCCGGCGGCAAGCGGATGTCCCGTTTCTTGTCGTTTCATCCGATCGTGAAACGACGGCCGGTAACGCGGTGTAAGATTCACCGCATTCCGTCCCCCGCCTGCCGCCTCCGATGTCGCCCAAGAACGCCTTTCTGCTGACCATTCTCGCTGCCCTGTGGGGCGCGTCGTTCCTGTTCATCCGGGTCGGCGTCGCCGAATTCGGTGTGGCGCCGCTGATGGCGCTGCGGGTGGGCATCGGCGCACTGTTTCTCACCGGCCTCGCGCTGACGCGCTTCAAGCCTGCCGAGCTCGGTGCGCGACTGCGCCGGCACGCGTGGCCATTGTTCGTCGTCGGCGTACTGAACTCGGGCGCGCCATTCTGCCTGTTCGCGTATGCCGAACTGACGCTGTCGGCCGGCGTGACGTCGGTGATCAACGCGACGACGCCGCTGTGGGGTGCGCTCGTCGCATACCTGTGGCTCAAGGACAAGCTGTCGCTGCCGCGTGCGCTCGGTCTCGTGATCGGTTTCGCCGGCGTGCTCACGCTCGTGTGGGATCAGATCGCGAACGCGCACGGCAGCACCGGCGCGAGCGCGACCGCGCTTGCCGCCGCCGCAGCACTCGGCGCGACGCTGCTGTACGGCATCGCGGCCAACTATACGAAGCGCAAGCTCAGCGGCGTCGATCCGCTCGTCAACGCGACCGGCAGCATGATCGGCTCGACCGTGCTGTTGCTGCCGTTCGCGATCGCGACCTGGCCGGCCGCGGCGGTCGGCGCGCACGCGTGGGGTGCCGTGCTCGCACTCGGCATCGCGTGCACGGGCATCGCCTACTTCATCTTCTTCTACCTGATCGCGCATATCGGCCCGGCTCGCGCGATTACCGTGACCTTCGTGATTCCGGTGTTCGGTCTGCTATGGGGCGCGCTGTTCCTCGGCGAACATGTGTCGGTCGTCATGATCGAAGGCTGCGCGATCGTGCTCGTCGGCACCGCGCTCGCGACCGGCGTGATCAAGCGGATTCCCGGGCTCGGGCCACGCGGCGGCGCAGCGGTCTGAGCGGCACGCGGGGCCGGGATTCCGCCGGTTGGCCGTTTCGGTGTGCGGCCGACTCTGTGCGGCGACGCGCCGACCGTCGGTTCGAAAGTACCGTACGCCCGGCAGCGCATGGCGATGCGCACCACGTTTTTTACCGATGCCGATGGCCGCGTACCGATCGCGCGGCCGCGCTGCGTTCCCGCCGACTGCCCGCGACCGCCGACACCGCCGCCGCACGCCTTCGCCATTCTTCGCACGCAATGCACGCGGCACGCGCGACGCTGTCGCGCCGTGCGCGGCCGCCGGCCGTTGCGTTCGCGCACGCCGGTGCGGGCTGCCCCGCGACAGTACCTGTGTAGCGTTTGCGTCTGGAGTTACCCTGATACGCGCATCGCGCCATTCCCGTTACACTCGGAACACTCATCCGCAGAAGGCGGTCACGATGCACCACGTTCTTTTGCGTGCGCCTGAGCGTGCGACGGCTTCTGCGTGGCGGCACGGCACCGCCCCTCCGTTCGCCCCAGGGCACCGTTGACATGAAGCCCTCCCGCGACCTCTCGCTCGAATCCCTGCTCGAACGCCTCACGCCGACACCCAGCGGCTGGATCGCCACGTACCGCGACTCGACGCTGCGCAGCGTGTTTCAACCGGTACTGTCGATCACGCACAAGCGCGTGGTCGGCTACGAGGCGCTGCTGCGCGTCGTCGATCCGAACGGCACGCTGGTGTCCCCGGTCGCGCTGTTCGACAAGACGCGCGCCGCCGCCGATGCGCTGCTGCTCGACCGACTCGCCCGCTGCCTGCATACGGCGAACTTCGTCGCACAAGGAATCGGCGACGGCTGGCTGTTCCTGAACGTGACGCCGCGCGTGCTCGATTCGGGCCTCGTGCAACGCGAATTCGTCGAGGCACTGTGCCGGCATTTCGCACTGCCGCCGAACCGGATCGTGCTCGAAGTGGTCGAGCAGCCGGCACGCGACGAAGCCGCGCTCGCCCGCACGATCGACATGATCCAGCACCGCGACTTCCTGATCGCGATCGACGATTTCGGCACCGGATTCTCGAATTTCGATCGCGTGTGGCGCGCACGGCCCGATATCGTCAAGCTCGACCGCTCGCTCGTCGAGCGCGCGAACGCGTCGGCCGACGATCGCCGGATCATGCATCATCTCGTATCGATGCTTCACCAGGCCGGCGCGATGGTGCTCGCCGAGGGCGTCGAAAGCGACGATGCGCTGCAGACGCTGATGGAGGCCGACATCGATTTCGTCCAGGGCTTCCAGTTCGGCCAGCCCGATGCATCGATCGCGCACGCGAGTGCCGCAGCGCCCGCGATGCTCGATGCCGCGTGGCAACGCTTCATTGCGCAGCGGCACACGCCGGCGATCGCCGAGCAGCCCGGCTTCGATGCGATCGAACGGCTCGTGCTCGCCGGCGCGGCGGCGTTTTCCGCGAGCGGCAGCCTGCAAGATGCCGCGCAACGCGTGTTCACGGTACCGGCCGCGCGCCGCGTATTCGTCACGGACGAGATCGGCGAACAGTTCCTGCCGTCGATCGGCGCACGCCCGGAAGACAGCCAGGCCGGCGGCACACGGCTCGCGCCGCTGTTCCCCGAAACGCACAGCAACTGGTCGCGGCGCCCGTATTTCCAGCGCGCGGTCGCGGCGCCGGGGCGCGTCGCGCTGATGGGCCCGCACTTCTCGCTGACCGAAGGCCGCGATTGCTACACGGCCGCCGTCGCGATCCGCGCGCAGAGCCGCCTCATCGTGTTCTGCGTCGACTTCGTGCTCGACAGCGCGGGAACCGTGATGCGGTAGCGGGCTCGGCAACGGATGTTCGCGTACCGCCCACACCGATCCGGACTTTCGTCAGTCGATCACCTTCCCTCTTCCCGACTTCACCATGCTGCGGCGCGACTTGTGCTCGAGCCGCCGCTCCTTCGACGCGCGCGTCGGCCGTGTCGCGACCCGCGCGCGCGGCGTGAACGCGACGCTGCCGATCAACGCATCGAGTCGCGCGAGCGCCGCCTCGCGGTTTTTCTCCTGCGTGCGGTATTCCTGCGACTTGATCACCACGACGCCGTCGCGCGTGATGCGCTGGTCGGACAGCGCAAGAAGCCGCTCCTTGATGACGGGCGGCAGCGACGACGCGCGGATGTCGAAGCGCAGATGAATCGCGCTGGACACCTTGTTGACGTTCTGCCCGCCGGCGCCCTGCGCGCGCACGGCGGTCCACTCGACATCGGCGGGATCGAGCGTGTAGCGGATCATCATCGCGACGTCTCCTTGCGGCGCCGCGCGAGCGCCTCGTCGACGCGGGCCGCGAGACCGGAATCGCGTTGCGTGCGCGTCGCGACGGCCTGCGCGAGCACGCGCCGCGGGCCGATCACCTGCACGCGCGTGCGAGCGCGCGTGACGGCGGTATAGACGAGCTCGCGCGTGAGCACACGCCCGAACGATGCGGGCAGCACGAGCGCGGCCTCGTCGAATTCGGAGCCCTGCGATTTGTGGACCGTCAGCGCGAATGCCGTTTCGTGCGGCGGCAGCGCGGCGGGCGACACCGCGCGCGCGGTGCCGTCCGCGCGCCGGAACCACACGCGCAGCACGCCGTGCGCATCCGGCAACGCGATGCCGATGTCGCCGTTGAACAGGCCGAGTGCATAGTCGTTGCGCGTCACCATGACGGGCCGCCCGGTGAACCAGTGCGCGCCGACCGCGAGCGGCACGCGCGCGGCATGCCGCACGTGCGCCGCCACCAGCGCGTTGACGTGCTCCGCGCCGCGCGCACCCGCGCGCGTCGCGCACAGGATCCGGAAACGGTTGAGCGCATCGAACAACGGCAACGGGTCGGGCACCGGCTCGGACAACGCGGTGCGCAATGCATCGAGATATGCGCCGAACCGGCGCGCGAGGCGCTCGACCGTCGACGCCGCCAGCGTGTCGCCCGCATCATCGTGGAACGACGCGGCAGCGGTATCGTCGGCAGGCAGCGCATCGAGCGCGGCCTGCACGTCGCCGCGGCGGATCGCGAGCGACAGGCGGCCGATCGGCGAGTCGAGACCGAAACGGTAGTTGCGTTCGAGCCATACGACGCAGTCGGCGAGCGGTGCGGGTGCGCGTCCGGATGCGGGCGACGTGGCGGCAATGTCGTCGGCTTGCGTTGCGACAGCCGATTGGAGCGCGGCATCGAACGGTGCAAGCTCGACCGCGTCGAGCCACGCGAGTTCGTCGCCTTCGATCCATGCAGGATCGGGGGCTGCAATACCGGGCCGGATGTCATCCGGCGCCGCAGGCGGCGATGCAGCAGGGGCCGGCGCGACGTCGGCAGGAATGGCGACTTCGTCCTGCGGGTCATCGTCGAACAGCGAAGCCTGGCGCGTATCCACATGGCGCCGCGGCGCCGGCTTGCGCGCGGCTGTCGTCTGCAACGGTGCGGAAGCCTGAGCCTGAGCCGACGCTGGAACGGAAGCCGACATTGGAGCCGCGACCTCCGCCGCCACGTCGCCGTCCGGCACCGGCAACGCCGCGACGAATGCCGCTTCGTCGATCCCGAGCGCATCGGCGATGCGCTTGCGCGCCGCAGCGGTAAACGTCGGCCGCGCGCTGAGTTCGGCGAACACCGCGCCGGCCTCGACCGCGGCCAGCTGATCCTTGTCGCCGAGCAGCACGAGCCGCGCGCCCGGCGCGAGCGCGTCGAGCAGATGCGCGGCAAGCGCGACGTCGATCATCGACGCCTCGTCGACGACGATCAGGTCGTACGGCAGCGGATTGTCGCGATGATGACGGAAGCCCGTCGCCCCGCCGCCGCCCAGCAGCCGATGCAGCGTGTAAGACGTGTCCGGCAGCCGCGCGGCCAGCTCCGGCGGCAGGTCGCCCGCGCGCGCATGCAGCGCTTCCTGCATCCGCTGCGCCGCCTTGCCGGTCGGCGCCGCGAGCGCGATGCGCAAGCCCGGGTGCGCGTCGAGCAGACAGGCCAGCACGCCGACGACCGTCGTCGTCTTGCCGGTGCCGGGGCCGCCGCTGACGATCGTCACGCGCCCCGTCAGCGCAACGATCGCCGCGACGCGCTGCCAGTCCACTTCGCCCGTCGCCGGCCCGAAGTAGCGCGCGAGGCTGTCGCGCAACCGATCGGGCGCGAGCGCATCGTCCGGAGCGGCGATGCCGGCCTGCGCGACCAGTGCATCGGCGAGCCGCCGCTCGTAGTCGAAATAGCGCGACAGATAGAGATGGTCGTGCCGGTCGACGATCAGCGGCCGCTCGTCGCCGCGCGCGAGCGTGCCGAATGCCACCAGACCGCTCGCGGCGAGCGCCGCGCGCACGTCGTCGACCGGTTCCTCGTAGCGCTGCGCGAGCGCGGCGAGCGATACGCATACGTGCCCGCCCGCGGTCGCGCGGCTCGTCGCGAACGCAGCACGCGCCGCCCAGCGCGCGGCCGCGGCCGGCGCACCCGCGCGGCGCGACAGATCGCCGATACGGCGCGCGAAGCCTTCCGCGAGCGCAATGCCGAAATCCGCGGGCTCGGGCAGGCGCGCGACGAGGCCGCCGGTGAATTCGAGCGTATCGTCCGGTGCGTTCATGCGCGGCCCCCTTCCATCATCCGGTCGAGCGCGTCGACGAGCTCGCGCGCGGGCCGCCGCGCATGCACGCCGGCCGGCTCGCCGCCGCTGCGCCAGTCGGGTCGCACACCGCGCACGAACAGGTACAGGTAACCGGCGATGTGCGTATCGTAGTCGTAGCCGGGCAGCCGCCCGCGCAGATAGCGATGCAGCGCGACCGTATAGAGCAGCGCCTGCAGGTGATACGCGTGATCGGCCATCGCGACGTCGAGCGCGCGCGGGCCGTACGCATCGGGCGTATTGCCGAGATGGTTCGACTTCCAGTCGACGATCCAGAACCGGCCGTCGTGTTCGACGATCATGTCGATGAAACCCTTGATGAAACCGGCGAGCATGCCCGCCTCGAGCGCAACGTCCGGATAGCCGTGCGCGACCAGCAACCGGCGCAACGCGCCCAGCTCGAGCGACGGCGCCGGGAACAGGAACCCCATTTCGTCGAGCCGCTTCGCGGGATCGAGATCCGCAAGCCGCATGCCCGGCACGAGTTCCGTGCGCACGACGTCGCCGACGAGCCGCGCCATCATCGCCGGCAGGCGCTCGGCCAGCTCGGGCTCGGCTTCGACCGGCCGGTCATGCAGCGCGCCGAGTGCGGCCTGATGCCAGGAATCCGGCTCCGTGAACCGGCTCAGTTCGAACAGGCGGTGCAGGCACTCGCCCGCGGCCGCGCCGCGCGGGAACACGAGGATGTCGTCATCGGGCGGCTCGGCCGCGACCGCGTCGGCAACGGCGAACACACCGTCGGGCGCCACCGCGGCCAGCGCATCGTGATCGGGGCGCAATTCGTCGTCCGGCACGATCGCGACGCCCGCCTCCTCGCGCGCCATCGACGCGGTCAGCGAACTGAAGCTCGCCATTCGCCACGCGTCGCGCAGCACGCGCGTCGCATGGCGTGCCGCGAGCGTCTGCGACGCATCGTGGCCGGCCGCGAGCCGCTCGCGGCGCGCCGGCACCGGCAGTGGCGCGACGCTCACGGGGCCGCCTGCCAGCGCTTGCCACGCCGTGTCGAGCGCCGCTTCGTCGGGCGGCTCGTCGAGCCACGCGTCGAACGACTGGCCGGCGCCGGCCACGAGCCAGTTCAGCACGCTGCGCCGCGCTTCGCGGGTCGAGCGCGACGACAGATACGGACCGGCGACGAGATAGCACCGATAGACCGCACGCGTGAGCGCCACGTAGACGAGCCGCGCGCGCTCTGCCGCCTGCTCGCGCAGCGCCTGACGCGCCGCATGCTCCGCGGCTTCGTCGTCGCAGCCGTAATGCAGCACCGCATCGCCCGCGTCGTCGTGATACTCGCGTGCGTCGGGCAACCCCGACGCGGGCGGCTCGCGCAGCGCGCCATCGTTCAGGAACGGGCAGAACACGACCGCGTACTCGAGGCCCTTCGACTTGTGCACGGTCACGATCTGCACGAGGTTGCGATCGGATTCGAGACGCAGCTGCGCCTCCTCGCCGCCGCCGTCGAGCCGTTGCGCGGCGAGCCAGCGCAGTGTCGGCGCGATGCCCGGCTGCGCGGACGCGCGTGCCTGCGTCAATTCGGCCAGATGGTTGATGTCGGTCACGCGGCGCTCGCCGTCCGCACCTGCCATCAGGCGCTCGGCGATCCGCAGCTCGCGCGTGAACGTGCGCCACATCACCGCGAATCCGCGTTCGCGCCACAGCAGCCGATAGCGCGAGAAGCGCTCGACCCAGCTCATCGCATCCGCACTGTCGGCCGCTTCCCGCGACGCGTCGCCGTCGCCCTGCTCCATGCGCCACAGCGCACCCGCGTCGAGGCCGAACCAGTCGGCCGCAAGCGCCGCGCGCAGCCGCCGCAGGTCGCCGGGCGCGTCGATCGCCGCCAGCACGCGCTCGAGCTGCTCCGCGTCGCCGGTCGAAAACACCGATGCCTGCGCGAGTTCGACGCTGCCGATTCCCCACGCGGCAAGCACGCGCTTCACGAGGCTGCCCTGCCGGTGCGTCTGCACGAGTACCGCGATGTCGCCCGGCGACAGCGGCGTGTCGCCGAGCCGCGCACGCCCTTCGCGCGCGCCGCGCATCAGCCTGGCGATCTCGGCCGCGCATGCCTGTGCGGCCTGCGCCTGCGCATCGCGCTTGAGCAGCGTGCCGTCGCCGCCCGGCAGCGCCCAGATCCGGAAATCGCCGGCCGGGCCCGGGTCGGTCTCGTCGACGAACGGCGGACGCACACGCGTGCCGGCCCGCACCGCGTAGTAGTCCAGGCCGTCGAGCACGAACGCGCGCGGGTTCGACATGAAGAAGCGGTTGCACGCATCGACGATCGCCGGCGTCGAGCGCTGGTTCACGGCGAGCGTGTAGCACGCGCTCGCGCTCGCGCGCGCGGCGAGATAGGTGTGCAGATCCGCCGCACGGAAACTGTAGATCGCCTGCTTCGGGTCGCCGACGAGAAAGAGCGGGCCGCCCGGCGCAAAGATCCGGTCGAAGATCGCGAACTGCAGCGGGTCGGTATCCTGGAATTCGTCGATCAGCGCGGCCGGATAGCGTGCGCGCAGCGTGTCCGCAAGCCACGGATGCGCGTGCAGCGCGTGATACAGGTTCGCGAGCAGATCGTCGAACGACACGACGCGACGCGTGCGCTTGCGCTCGGCCAGCGCGGCCGGTGCGGTGTCGAGCCAGTCGGCGATCAGCGCGAGCCAGCGCGCGCGCTGCGCGGCCTCGGCCGCGGCCACCGCCGCTTCGAGCGCATCGGCCACGTCGAAGAACGCGTGTTCGGGCGTGGCGCCGCCCTTCTTCGTCGCTTTCACGAGCGCGGTGCGCGTGAGCTTGAGCGCCGCCTTCGGCAGCGCGGCCGCCGCATTGCCCTGCGCGAAATGCGCGGACCACGCAGCGAGCGCGTCGGCCACTGCGTCGGGCTTGTGCGAACGCTGGTTGAGCGCAGGCTGCGCGGTGCGCAACAGCGCGTCGATCGCGTCGCGCTCGTCGGCCCACATCCGCGCGGCCTCCGCAAAACATTCGGCGGCGGCGGCCTCCGCCGCTTCGTCCGGCTCGACGACGCCGTCCCAGCGCAGTGCGGCGAGCGGCTTCTTCAGCCGGCGCGCGAGCTGCGCATCGAGCGCAGCCGGGCCGGCCCCCGAATCGACGAGCCACGTCGCGAAGCCCGGCCAGCGGGTAGCCATCGGCTCGACGCGCGTGCGCCAGAAATCCGCCGCCAGCTCGAAGCGCAGCGCCGCATCGTCCGCCTGCATGTCGAACGCGAACGGCATCGCGGCCGCGAACGGCGCTTCCTGCAACGCACGCTGGCAGAACGCGTGGATCGTGTGAATCGCCGCCTGGTCGAATGCGCGCAGCGCGCGCCGGATCCGCTTCGCCGCGGTCTCGGGATCCAGTGCGCCGGTTGCGCCGAGCGTCGTCTCGAGCAGCCGCGCGACGAACGGATCGCCACCGTCGTCGCCGGTATCGAGCGCATGCGCGAGCTGCGCGAGCCGCCCGCGGATCCGCTCGTGCAGTTCTGCCGTCGCCGCCTTCGTGAAGGTCACGACGAGGATTTCGTCGGCGCCGAGATCCTTTTCGAGCAGCAGGCGCACGTACAGCGCACAGATATTCCACGTCTTGCCGGTACCGGCCGATGCCTCGATCTGGTTGACGCCGTCGAGCGGACACGCAAACACGTCGAGTTCGAGCGCCGCCTGCGGCTGGGATGCGGCGCTCATGCGACCTCCTTCAGGTGCTCCAGCATCGGCTCGAACACCAGCCGCGCGAGCGTGCCGAACGGTTCGTCGAGCGACGGATGCGCGCCGCGCCAGGCGATCGCGATGGCCGGATCGTCGGCTTCGCTCGCGACGCGCTCGTTGATCCATACGGTCGCGGCCTTCGCCTCGCCGTCGGACACACGCGCCCATGCGCTGCGCGGAAAGAACCGCAGCGGCATGCGCCGGCCGGCGCGGAACAGCGCGGCCAGCGGCGCGAGATGCTCGAGCGGCGCCGCGACCGGCGTGAGTTCGAACGCGCCGCCGCTGCCGAACCACAGCGTGCGGCACGGGCCGCCGGGCTCCACCGCGCAGTAGACGAGATGCGCGAGCCACGCGGACAGATAGTCGCGCGCGCTCGGCCGTGCATAGCGATAGATGATCTGGCCGGTCGGCGTCAGCCGGTTCAGCGTGCCGTGCAGTTCGAGCGGCGCACTCACTGCATCGCCGCGCAGCGTCGCGTCATCGGCGCCGAACAGCGCCTGGTCGGTCTCCGGCCATGCGGGTGCGATCACGAGCGTGAACGGCCGCCGCTCCGTCCCGTCGGCCAGCGCGCGGCGCACGTTCGACGCCAGTTGCGTCATCGACCCGAGCGCCTGGTCGCGCCACACGGCGCCCGTCGCGCCGCCCGGCAGTTCCGGGCTGGCGTCCGCGATGCGCAGCGCATGGTCGTGCACACCGCCTTCGTCCGCTTCGATCAAAAGCGGCAGTACGCGCTCGGCCAGCGCGTCGCTGCCCGCGAAGTCGAGCGCGAACGGCTCCGTGTCGAGCAGTTCCGCCTGCGCGTCGGACAGCACGATGCCGAGCCGCGCGCGCAGCAGCGCGCGGGCCGGATGCCGCCAGAAACGCTCGAATTCGCCGAACGCGACGGGTTCGACCGGCTCGGCCGGCAGCGGCTGCGCGAAGAACGGCTGCGCGCGCGACGCGTCGCGCGCGGCTTCGGCCGCCAGCAGCGACGCGAGCGTCGCGCGCTCCGCGTCGTACGACGCCAGTTCGCTGCCGGGCCGGAAATACTCGGCCGCGAACGGCTGCAGCGGATGCTCGACGATGAACGCGCGCCGCGCGGCATCGACGGCGTCCGGCGCGGCATCCGCGCCCGCCGTGACGATCGCCAGATGGTCGAGCAGTTCGTCGACGAGCGCTGCGGGCGGCAGCGGCGCGTTGTCGCGAATGCTGCGCCCCGTGTACGCGATCAGCAGCCGGTCGCGCGCGGCGAGCAGCAGGTCGAGGAACAGGTTGCGTTCGTCGTCGCGGCGCTGGCGGTCGCCGAGCTTCGGCAGCACGGCCATCAGGTCGAATTCGTCGGCGCGCGCGAGGCTCGGCAGCACGCCGTCGTCCATCCCGAGCAGGCACACGACGCGGTACGGCAGCCCGCGCAGGCTCGTCAGCGACGAGAACGTGACGCCACCCCACGGCACGCCGCCGCGCGCCGGATCGTCGAGCGCGGCTGCCAGCCCCGCGCGCACCACAGCCGCGGGCAATGCTTCGTCGGGCGCACCTTCCGTCATCGCGGCAAGCATCGCGTCGAGCGCATCGCGCACGCCGGCGAGTGCATCGGCGTACGCGGCGCCCGAGTCGAAGAACCGCGCGAGCGTGTCGGCGAACAGCTCGCTCCAGGCCCGTGGCGTGTGCGCGTCGGCGAGCCGCCTGGCGAAACCGTCGAGGTCGTCGGTGAAGCGCGCGAGCCGGCCGAGCAGTTCGGCCTCGCTGCCGGTGGCCGCCTCGATCGGCAGCCACGCGCCGACCGGTGCCGCGCCTTCGGGCATCGCATAGCCGAGGAACAGCCGCGCGAGCGCATCGGAGAACGTATGGCGCGGCGCCGGCACCGCCGCATCGTCGCTCTCCAGCGGCGACAGGCCGCGCCGCGCGCCGGCGGCCGCGAGCCAGGTCTGCACCGTTTCGAGCGCGGCCGCGTCGATGCCGTAGCGCGCGGCGACCGCGTCGACGCGCAGCCATTCGACCAGCTCCGGCGCGCCGACCTGCCGCTCCGGCAACGCAAGCCATTCGAGCAGCACGCGCGCGACCGGGTTCGCCTGCGACGGCGGCAGCCCGGTGATCCGGTAAGGCACGCGCGCGCCGCCGGTACCCGCCGTGCCGAACACCGCATCGATCAGCGGCCCGGCTGCGGCCAGATCCGCGACCGCCACGAGCACGTCGGACGGCTGCAGTGTCGCGTCGGCATCGAACCACGCGAGCAGGCGGTCGTGCAGCACCTCGAGCTGGCGCGCGAGGCTGTGGCACACGTGCACCTCGATCCCGCGCTCGGCCGGCGCGTCGCCGAGCTCCGCTTCCGGCTGCAGATCGAGGATCGCGTTCTGCACGCGCGCGAGCCAGGTCGGCGCGGGATTCCCGACGAACCGCGACGCATCGCCCGACGCGGCGCTTTCAGTCAGTTCGTGCAGCATGTGCAACTGAGCCTGCGTCTGCCTGCCCCACTCCGCCAGCAGCGGATGACCGACTTCCTGGTAGTCGAGCCGGCCGGCCGCGTCGAGCGCCTCCGCATGCGCGGCGGTGACGATGTCGAACCAGAACTCGCGGCACGGATTGAGCGCATAGACGCGCACGTCGATCCAGCGCGACAGCTCGCGCAGCAGCGCAACGTGCAGCGGCGGCATCGTCGGCAGCGCGAACACGCTGACCGATTCCGGCCAGCCGGCGCGCGCGACGGTTTCGGGATCGAGATGGCGCGCCTCCACGAGGAAGCGATGCGCGGGCGGCGTGCCGCTGTCGCTCAGCTCCGCGAGCAGCGCGCGCCACAGTGCGGCCTGCCACCGCTCGTCGTCGCGCGCGGCGTCGCCGATCCCGCGCGGCGCGGCGTCGCCCGCGAGCACCGATTCGCCGGCCTGCCACGCGGCCAGCCATTCGGGCCGATAGGTCAGGTAATGATCGAGCACGGCCGCGACGCGCTGCGCGAGCTCGTAGCGCATCGCGTCGTCGGACGCGGACAGATACGCGGCGAGCCGCGGCGACGCGAGCCACGGCGCGCCGCCCGCCGCCTGCGCAAACAGCCGGTAGCAGCGCCACACGAGGCGGTCGGGTGCGAACGGCGAGCGCGCGGGCACCGTCAGCACGCGGCCGATCTGCGCCCACAACCATTGCGCGAGATACGTGAACTCGACGTTCGCGCACACGCCGTGGCGCGCGGCGATGTCGAGCTCGAGACGGCGGCGCAGCGCCGCGCTCGGCACGATGACCTGTTGCGGCGCCCACGGGCCGTTGCGGGCCGGAAACGCGGCCAGGTCGTCGAGCAGCGCGTCGGCCAGCGTTTCGTGACGGTTCGAATAGAAGAGATGGAGCATGAAGCGGGTATCTGGGCGTCGCGCCGGCCGGGCCGCACGAACGGGAGCACCAAGGATAGCAAAAGGACCGCCGCGGCGAACCTCGTCCGAAAGGCCAGGTTTTGCGGACCGCGAAATACGATAGACTCGTCGCCAGTCAATACGCCGCCCCGGGCGTCTTCGTCTGTCATTCAGCCCATCGATGCGCTACTCGGTCGAAATCAGAAAGTTTTTCTACAGCCAGTACTTTTTCGGCGGCCTGCGGATCGCGGTCGGCGTGTCGTTGCCGGCCGTGCTGTGCCTGATCGTGTTTCACAACCGGGAGCTCGGCTTCACGATCTCGACCGGCGCGCTCGGCGCATGCGTGGTCGACATGCCGGGCCCGCTGAAGTACAAGCACAACGAAATGCTCGCGTGCAGCGTGATCGGTTTCCTGGCCGCGCTCGCAACCGGCCTCGCGACACCGAACATCTTCGCGCTGTGGCTGACGATCGTGCCGCTCACGTTCGTGCTGTCGCTGATCGTCGTCTACGGCAACCGCTGGCCGCAGATCAGCTTCGCGACGCTGTTCATGATGGTGATGACGCTCGAGGAGAAATTCACGCCGCTGCAGGCGTTCGTCAACGCCGGCTGGATTCTCGCGGGCGGCCTCTGGTACACGTACTGGGCGACGCTCGTCTCGCAATGGCAGGCGCGCCGGATCGAGCAGCAGGCACTCGCCGAAAGCCTGTTCGCGTGCGCCGACTACCTGCTCGCGCGCGCGCAGTTCTACGATCTCGACGCCGATCTCGACGAGTGCTACCGCAATCTGGTCGCCAAGCAGATCACCGCGGTCGAAACGCAGGAAACCGCGCGCGACATCGTGCTGCGCAACCTGCCGAAGCTGCGCCGCGGCAAGCTCGATCCCGGCCGCACGACGATGTACAACCTGTTCATCAACAGCGTCGACCTGCACGAGCTGTTCGTCGGCGCGCACACCGACTACCCGCTCGTGCGCAATACGTTCGGCGGCTCGGACCTGATCATTTTCTATCGCGACCTGATCCGCAAGGCGGCCGCCGATCTCGAAGAGATCGGCCTCGCGGTGCTCGAGAACCGCGCGCCGCATTCGCGCATCAGCGTGAAGGCCGAACTGCGCGCGATCGAGTACGAGATCGAGCTGATGCGCAAGAAGAACTTCCCGGCGAGCAACGCGGAAGCGTATGCGGCGGTGCTCGCGACGTTCCGGCGCATCTGGAGCGCGACGCGCCTGATCGACCGGATGCGCCGCAACCTGTCGGGCCATGCCGACCCGCAGCAGACGGAACTGAAGATCGACAAGGCGCTCACGCGCTTCCTGCAGCGGCGCCGGATGTCGCCGCTGTTGATCTTCTCGAACCTGAACATGCGCTCGCCGAGCTTCCGCCACGCGCTGCGCGTGACGATCGCGGTGGCGGTCGGCTTCTGGCTCGGCCGGCTGCTGCCGCTCACGAACGCGTACTGGATCGTGATGACGACCATCATCATCCTGAAGCCCGGCTATTCGCTCACCAAGCAGCGCAACGCGCAGCGGATCGTCGGCACGCTGATCGGGTGCGCGGCGAGCCTCGCGCTGATCTACACGGTGAAGGAACCGCATCTGCTGATCGCGATCATGTTCGGATCGATGGTGATGAGCTACAGCCTGCTGCTGTTCAACTATGCGGCGAGCGTCGTGTTCACGTCGTCGTACGTGCTGCTGATGTTCCACCTGCTCGCGCCGGGCAGCATGCGCATCATCGGCGAGCGCGCGATCGACACGGTCGTCGGCTGCATGATCGCGATCGCCGCGAGCCGCCTGTTCCCGTACTGGGAATACCGGTTGATGGGCAAGCTCGTGACCGACATGCTGACGTCGACGCGCAAGTATTTCGAGGCCGTGTGGCGCGCCGGGCGCGGCGCGTCGCCGCCGCCGGTGCCGGCCGCCGACGGCGCGGCCGTCGTGCCGGTCGTCGCCGCGGCGATCGAAACGCCGGCGAGCACGCTCGACGACGACTATCGCTACCGTCTCGCGCGCAAGGACGTGCACATCGCGTTCGCGAACCTCGGCCAGGCGTTCCAGCGGATGATGATCGAGCCGAAGGCGCATCAGCGCTTCGTGCCGGAGCTGAACGACCTGCTCGTGCAGACGCACGTGCTCGGCGCGCAAATCACCGCGGCCGCGCCGTTGATCCGCAGCGCGTGCGCGGCCGACGAACATCTCGCGCACGACGACGCGCTGCACCGCGGCCTGTCCGCCGTGCTCGAGAACCTCGAAAAGGCGGAAGCCGGCGAGCCGCCGCCGGCCGATCAGATCGACGCGACGAAACAGCTCACGCGCGACCTCGATGCAATGGTCGTGTCCGCGGAAAAATCCGATGCGGTGGGCGCCGAGCTCACGCACGACCTGAAGGTGCTCGCGCACCAGTGCAAGCAGATGCTCGCGTCGTCGCTGCTGATTCGCAAGGATGCAAGCGTGATCCGGCTGCCCGCATGAGTGCATGACGTTATGCCGTCGCCGGCCGGCCGCGCAGGCACGCGGGCCGGCCGGCGGCGCTCCCGCCGTTCCCGCATCCCCGTTCCGCCGAAGCATGGCCGGCTCGCCGCACACGGCCGCCGCGCACGCCACACGCCGGCCCCACGCCCGGTTTCGCCGCTTGCGCCAGTCAGGGAATACCCGATTCCGGTCCCATGGCCCGGCTTGTTATCATTCGTTCACATTTAAGTTGTATAGACAACTTGAGCCAACAGGACCGGCCCCGCTCGCCCGGTCCGTCGCATAACGATATCGGAGACTCGATGAAAAACTTGCAGCGCCATCTGAGCGCGCGGCACATCCGCTTTCTCGCGCTGGGTTCGGCGATCGGCACCGGCCTGTTCTACGGCTCGGCGTCGGCGATCCAGCTCGCGGGCCCGGCCGTGATCCTGGCGTACATCCTCGGCGGCGCGGCCGTCTACATGGTGATGCGCGCGCTCGGCGAAATGGCCGTGCGCGAGCCCGTCGCCGGCTCGTTCGGCCATTACGCGACCGAGAACCTCGGCCCGTTCGCCGGTTTCGTCACCGGCTGGACCTACACGCTCGAAATGGTGATCGTCGCGATCGCCGACATCACCGCGTTCGGCATCTACATGGGCTTCTGGTTTCCGGACGTGCCGCAGTGGATCTGGGTACTCGGCGTCGTCGCGGTGATCTGCGGGTTGAACCTGTGCCACGTGAAGGTGTTCGGCGAGCTCGAGTTCTGGCTGTCGATCATCAAGGTCGGCGCGATCGTCGCGATGATCGGCGGCGGCGTCGCGATCCTGCTGACCGGCATGCACTTCGGCCATTCGGCCGACGTGCCGACGTTCGCGAACCTGTGGAACCATGGCGGCTTCTTCCCGAACGGAATCGGCGGGCTCATCGCGTCGCTGTCGGTCGTGATCTTCGCGTACGGCGGCATCGAGGTGATCGGGATGAGCGCCGGCGAGGCGAAGGATCCGGAGCGCGTGATTCCGCGCGCAATCAACGCGGTGCCCGCGCGCATCCTGCTGTTCTACGTGCTGACGATGGTCGTGCTGATGTCGATCAGTCCGTGGACCGGCGTCGGCAGCGACGGCAGCCCGTTCGTGCAGATCTTCTCGGCGCTCGGCGTGAAGTCGGCCGCGACGATCCTGAACCTCGTCGTGATCAGCGCGGCGATCTCGGCGATCAACAGCGACATCTTCGGCGCGGGCCGGATGATGTTCGGGATGGCGCGGCAAGGCCAGGCGCCGCGCGTGCTGATGTCGACGTCGCGGCACGGCGTGCCGTGGGTCACGGTGCTCGTGATGGCCGGCGCGCTGCTCGTCGGCGTGCTGCTCAACTACCTGATGCCGAAGGACGTGTTCCTGGTGGTCGCGGCGATCGCGACGTTCGCGACCGTGTGGGTGTGGCTGATGATCCTGCTGTCGCAGGTCGCGCTGCGCCGGCGCCTGTCGCGCGCGGAAGTCGCGGCGCTGAAGTTCAAGGTGCCGCTGTGGCCCGTCGCGCCCGCGCTGACGATCGCGTTCATGGGTTTCGTGATCGTGATGCTCGGCTGGTTCGAGGACACGCGTGTCGCGCTCTACGTCGGCGCGGCATGGCTCGCGCTGCTCGCGGCCGTCTTCTATGGACGGATCCGCCCGAAGTTCGCACCTGCGTCACGTTGACGCATGACTGATTCTCGATGCGGCGCGCCGGTCTCGACGCCCGCGTCTTCCCCGGCGCAACGCGACGCATCGCGTCGCCCGCCGCAGCCGCTGTTCTTCTCTTCCCCCGTTCCCGCGCGTCGCTGACGGCCCGATCCGGGCCGCGCAGCGATCGCGCACGTCCGCACCGGCGTCAGTGCGACGCGGCGCTCGCGCTCGCGGCCTCGGCCGGATGGGCTTCGTCGTACGCGCGCTTCTGCGAGATCGCGTTGTACAGGATCGTCCCGATCACGAGCAGCACGGCCACGACGATCAGGATGCTCACGTTGCGGACAGGGTTCTTCTTGCGCTGATCGTTCATGGTCGGTGCGGCTCCGTCGAATTCGTTGAAGCGGGCATTCTACGCGCTTGTATGCGCGCCGCATCGTGCTGTCGCGTGCTCGGTCGTTCGCGCCTTCCTCGCACCTTTCTCTACCTTTCATTTGATAATCATTCCCATTCCGATCTAGAATCCGAAATCTTTCGCTTTGTAATGTTTCGGGTCGCTCGGGCGGCAGGCACGCCCCGGAACGCTTCTTCGTCCGCCTGCCTCACCGGAGTCTCCATGTCGAATCTGCGCACCCGCCTGCTGCCGCTCGCCGGCGCCCTCGCCGTTGCCGCCGCCGCGTTCGCGCCGCTTGCCCAGGCGGCCGAGGAAGTGAGCCTGTACACCACCCGCGAACCGAAGCTGATCCAGCCGCTGATCGACGCGTTCACGAAGCAGAGCGGCGTCAAGGTCAACACGGTATTCGTGAAGGACGGCCTGCTCGAGCGCGTGAAGGCCGAAGGCGCGCAGTCGCCGGCCGATGTGCTGATGACGGTCGACATCGGCAACCTGCTCGATCTCGTCGACGGCGGGCTCGCGCAGCCGGTGCGCTCGAAGGTGCTCGACGATGCGATTCCCGCGAACCTGCGCGGCGCGCAGGGCGACTGGTATGCGCTGTCGCTGCGCGATCGCGTGCTGTACGTCGAGAAGGATCTGAAGGTCGACGCATTCCGCTACGAGGATCTCGCCGATCCGAAATGGAAGGGCAAGGTCTGCATCCGTTCGGGCCAGCATCCGTACAACACCGCGCTCGTCGCCGCGATGATCGCGCACGATGGCGAAGCCGCGACCGAAAAGTGGCTGCGCGGCGTGAAGGCGAACCTCGCACGCAAGGCGACGGGCGGCGACCGCGACGTCGCGCGCGACATTCTCGGCGGCATCTGCGACGTCGGTCTCGCGAACGCGTACTACGTCGGCCACATGAAGAACGCGGAAGCCGGCACCGATGCGCGCAAGTGGGGCGACGCGATCAAGGTCGTGCGCCCGACGTTCGCGAACGCGAAGAGCGGCGGCACGCACGTAAACATCAGCGGCGCGACCGTCGCGAAGCGCGCGCCGCACAAGGCCAACGCGGTGAAGCTGCTCGAATATCTGGTGTCGCCGGAAGCGCAGGCGCTGTATGCGCAGGCGAACTACGAATATCCGGTGCGCGCGAACGTGAAGCTCGACCCGGTGATCGCGAGCTTCGGCACGCTGAAGGTCGACCCGCTGCCGCTCGCCGACATCGCGAAGCACCGGAAGGCGGCCAGCCAGCTCGTCGACAAGGTCGGCTTTGACAACTGATGCATCGTTTGCCCGCGCGCGCCGCCAGCCATTCCGGTTGCGCGCGGGCAGCTTCTGGCTGACCGCCGCCGCCACGATCGCCGCGGCGGTCGCGGCGCCGCTCGCGGTGCTGGTGGCCGCCGCGTTCGGCGCCGATCTCGCGCACTGGGCGCATCTCGCCGAATTCGTGCTGCCGCAGGCGCTCGTCAATACGCTGCTGCTGCTCGCGGGCGTCGGCGCGATCGTCACGGTGATCGGCACGGGCTGCGCGTGGCTCGTCACCGCGTACGACTTCCCCGGCCGCCGGATGCTGACCTGGGCGCTGCTGCTGCCGCTCGCGGTGCCCACCTACATCGTCGCGTTCGCGTATCTGGACCTGCTCCACCCGATCGGCCCCGTGCAGGGCGCGATCCGCTGGCTGCTCGGCTTCGACAGCCCGCGCCAGTTCCGCCTGCCCGACCTGCGCTCGCTGCCCGGCGCGATCTTCGTGCTGGGCTTCGTGCTGTACCCGTACGTGTACCTGAGCACGCGGGCGATGTTCGTCACGCAGTCCGCGAGCCTCCTCGAAGCCGCGCGCACGCTGGGCGCCGGACGCATCGCGACGTTCTGGCGCGTCGTCGTGCCGCTGGCGCGGCCCGCGATCGCGGTCGGCGTGAGCCTTGCGCTGCTCGAAACGCTGAACGACATCGGCGCGTCCGAATTCCTCGGCGTGCAGACGCTGACGGTATCGGTCTACACCACGTGGATCACGCGCTCCGATCTCGCCGGCGCCGCGCAGATCGCGCTCGCGATGCTCGCGATCGTCGTCGGCATGATCGCGCTCGAACGCTACGGGCGCCGCCGCCAGCGCTACGCGCACGGCCGGCGCATGCGCCCGATCGCGCCGCGCAGGCTGACCGGCGCGGCCGCGTGGTCCGCCGCCGCGCTCGGCTGGCTGCCGGTCCTGCTCGGCTTCGGTGCGCCGGCCGCGTATCTCGCGGTCGAGACCGGCAAGCGGCTGCATCTGGTCGGCGGCGTGTCCGCGCAGTTGCTGACCGGGCTCGCGAACACGCTGACGATCGCCGCCGCCGCAACCGCCGCGACGCTCGCGTGCGGGCTCGTCGTCGCGTGGGCGGCCCGTGCGCAGCGCGACAGCGCGCGGGCGGGCCCGGCCCGCTTGTGCGCGCGGATCGCAAGCCTCGGTTACGCGGTGCCCGGCACCGTGCTCGCGATCGGCCTGCTGATCCCGTTCGCGGCGTTCGACCGGCTCGTCGCCACCGCACTCGGCCGCGACGGGCTGCTGCTGATGGGCTCGGCGGCCGCGCTCGTGATCGCGTACACCGTGCGCTTTCTCGCGATCTCGGCCGGCAGCATCGAAGCAGGCCTCGCGCGCATTCCGCCGTCGCTCGAACAGGCCGCGCGCTCGCTCGGCGAGACGGCTGGCGGCACGCTACGCCGCGTGCACCTGCCGCTGTTGCGGCCCGCACTCACGACGAGCGCGTTGCTCGTGTTCGTCGACGCGATGAAGGAACTGCCGGCGACGCTGCTGCTGCGTCCGCTGAATTTCGACACGCTCGCGACCTGGCTGTATGCGGAAGCCGCGCGCGGCACCTACGAGGAAGGCGCGGTCGCCGCGCTCGCGATCGTGCTGGCCGGGCTCGTGCCCGTGATCCTGCTCGCGCGCACCCGTCACAAGATCGGAGCCTGACACCGTGAACCTGCTCGAACTCGACGACGTCTGCGTCGCCTACGACACGCCGCACGGCCGCCGCACGGTGGTCGACGGGCTCAGCCTCGCGCTGCCGCGCGGCGACATCGGCTGCCTGCTCGGCGCATCGGGCTGCGGCAAGACCACGGCGCTGCGCGCGATCGCGGGCTTCGAACCCGTGCGCATGGGACGCATCGTGCTGGACGGCACGCCGGTCGCGGCGCCGTCGCTCGACGTGCCGCCCGAGCGGCGGCGCATCGGGATGATGTTCCAGGACTATGCGCTGTTCCCGCACCTGAGCGCGGCCGACAACGTCGCGTTCGGGCTGCGGCGGATGCCGAAGGCCGAACGGCGCGCGCGCGTCGCCGACATGCTCGCGCTCGTCGGCCTCGCGGAATCCGGCAGCGCGTATCCGCACGAATTGTCGGGCGGCCAGCAGCAACGCGTCGCCCTCGCCCGCGCGCTCGCGCCGTCGCCGGAACTGCTGCTGCTCGACGAGCCGTTCTCGAATCTCGACGTCGATACGCGCGAGCGCCTGGCGTTCGAGCTGCGCGACATCCTGAAACGCACGGGGCATACGGCGATCCTCGTCACGCACAACCAGGCGGAAGCGTTCGCGATCGCCGACCGGATCGGCGTGATGAAGGATGGCCGGCTCGCGCAGTGGGACACGCCGTATGCGCTGCACCACCATCCGGCGAGCCCGTTCGTCGCGGAATTCGTGCGCCGCGACGCGCTGGCGGACGAACGCGCACGTGCCATGGCCCGCGGCCGTTGAGCGCACGAGCCCACGACGGCGACGGCGCCGGCCCGCGTCGGCGGCGCCTGCACGCTAACGCTCACAGGGATACCGCGGCCGACGCGCCGATTTCAACGTGTCGTACGCGGGCGCTCGCGCGCTGCTCGCATCGGCGGCTGCGGCGCGCGTCAGCGTCGATATCGAAAGCTGCGGCCGCACGGCCGACCAGCGAGCGCCGTTCCGCGTGCTACATCGGCTCGGACAGGTCGCGCACCGGCAGCGCGGTCGAATACTTGATCTGCTCCATCGCGAACGACGAGCTCACGTCGAACAGCGGCACCGCGCGGATCAGCCGCTTGTACACGCGATCGTAATCGTCGATGCCGGCCACCACGACGCGCAGCAGATAGTCGGTCTCGCCGCTCATCCGGTACACCTCGACGACTTCCGGCATGTCGCGCACGGCCTGCGTGAAACGCTGCGCCCATTCCTCGGTGTGCTGGTTCGTGCGGATCGCGACGAACACGGTCGTGCCGACGCCGAGCTTGCGCGGATCGCACAGCGCGACCTGCGCGCGGATCGCGCCGGTCTCCTTGAGCCGCTGCACGCGCTTCCAGCACGGCGTCTGCGACAGGTTCACGCGCTGCGCGAGTTCCGCGATCGGCAGCGTGGCATCCGCCTGCAACAGCTCCAGCAGCTTGCGATCGATGGCATCCATTTACCCGGTCCCTCGTAGATAGAAATTTTTTCTATGCATCGTGCATGACGGGGAACAATATGGAAACCACAACGCGGCGTCGACCGGGATAAATACCGATCACGCAACGAACGCGCAGCCATGCGTACGATCCCGTGTACGCCGGCCTGTCGATCGTCGGCACACCAGACGAAACAGGCGACTCCACCCGTCGAGGTGGAATCGCCTGATGTCGTTGCTACCGCGCGGGCCGCGCATGGCGAAGCTCGCACACATACGGCGAATGCTGCGACCGCAGTGCTTGCGCGCCGCGCCGCCGTGCCGTCGCTCAATACGCGACCGTCGCGATCTCGCGCACGAAGCTTTGCTGCTCGAGCGCATCGACGAACGCGACCGCGTAGTCTTCCGCCGAGATCTTGCTGTTGCCCTGCGCGTCCGCGATCAGCTTGCCGACGCCCGTGCGGAACGTGCCCGTGCGTTCGCCCGGTGCGATCAGTGCGGCCGGCGCGAAGAACGTCCAGTCGAGATCGCCGACCGTCTTCAGATACTCGAGCGCATCGCGATGCGCGAGCGCGACCGCCTTGTACGCATCCGGGAAACCTTCGGTGTCGACGAGTTGCTTGCCGGGCGCGACTTCCAGCGAACCGGCGCCGCCCACGACGACGAGCCGCTTCAATCCGGCCTGACGCGTGCCGGCCACGAGCGCCTGCGCGGCCGCGACGACCTTCGCGGCGTCGTCCTGCTTCGGGCCGTACGCGCTCGCGACGACGTCGTGGCCCGGCAGCGCGGCCGCGATGCTGGCCGCATCGAACAGGTCGGCCGCCTTCGCGGTAATGCCGTCGCCGGCCGCGCCGGGACGACGCGATAGCGCGGTCACGCGATGACCGCGCCGTGCGGCTTCCGCCGCGATACGCGAGCCGATCATGCCGGTGGCGCCAAACAGTGCGATGTTCAAGGTACGTTGCGTCATGTCGATTCTCCAGTAAGAAAAAAGTAACTAAAGGAATTACATATAAGACCGAAAAAAAACGGAGTGAAACTCCGTCGTGCCGGCCGCCGCGCATGCGCGCCGCCCAGCGCCCGCCGCCTTCGTTGCCTGCGCTCAGCCGCCCGCACTGCCCGCCGGCCGGTTGCGCTGCTCGGATTCGAGCACGTCTGCCGTGACGTGCGCGAGCGTGCGCGTGGCGAGCGACGCTTCCATCGCCCGCTGCGCGTCGCCGATATAGTCGATCAGCACGCCCTGGATGTGCCGCCCGACGAGACACGCGGGATTCGGCGCCTCGCGGTGCAGCGCGAACAACTGCGCATCGTCGACCGCGCGATACACGTCGAGCAACGTGATCTCGCCGGGCTCGCGCGCAAGTAGCGCGCCGCCGCCCGCACCGAGCTGCGACGTGGTGAGCCCCGCGGCCGCCAGCATCGACAGCAGCCGCCGAATCAGCGCCGGATTCGTGTTCACGCTGCCCGCGATGATGTCGGACGACAGCGGCACGCCTTCCTGCATCGACAGCAAGGCAAGCACGTGAACGGCAAACGCGAACCGGCTGCTGGTATTCATTCCTCACTCACTCGGCGACGCCGGCCTGAACCGCGTCCGGCGACAATGTGTAACCACTATAATTACATTTTGCGGATCGCGCAAGCGCGGAATTACTCGCCGCTGGCGGGCTTCGCGCCGGACGCGTTCTGCTGGCTCCACTGCTGGAGCTTCTTGCCGGCCTCCGCCATCCGCGCACCGGCTTCGGATGCCGCATGCGCGACGACCGCGGACGCGGCCGCGTCGAACTGCGCCTGCGCGGCCGATGCGAGGCCGCTCGCGGACAACGGCGGCACGGCCGACGCCGCGGACGCGATGCCGGCCTTCGCGGCATTGAGCTGCTGGTTGACGGTGCTCGCCACCTGGTCGAGCGCCTTGGCCGCGCTGTTGGCGGCGTCGGCAGCCGCGCTCGCGGCCGTATCGGGTTGCGTGGCCGGCGTGCCGGACTTCTCGCAGCCCGCGAGCAACAGCACCGCACCGACGGCCGCAGCCGCCAGCACGGCCCCGGGCGCGCGACGCGCCCGCGTAGTCTTCATCTTCATCAGCAATCTCCGGCCATGCGCCGCACGGCCTGAATGGTTGGACCGACGACGATGATACCGCCTGTGGAACAGGGCCAATGCCCACCGCCGATTGAATATGCGTTGCAATTTCGGATTCGTCTGATTCAATCGCGGGCGCGCCAACACTAAAGTGGGCAGGCTTTCATCCGCTTCGCCCGCTTTTCCGCTTCCCGCTTCATCATGACTTTCCTCATCGACTGGTTCATCGCGCTGGCCGCCGTGCTCGCCGCCACCGTATTTCTGTGTCTTCGCGCACCGTCCGCGCAGCGCCTGCGTACATCGGGCCGCCCGCGCCGGATCGCCTCCGCACGCCTGCTCGCGCAGGCCGTTCTCGGCTTCTGGACGGCCGCGCTGATCGTCGCGCAAGGCATCCTCGGCCCGACCGGCGACAGGCAGTCGCTCGCCGGCTTCGCGGCATTGGGCTTCGCCGCGCTCGGGCTCGCGACCGTCGCCGCATACTGGTCCGCGTGCGCATTGCGGTTGCGCCGGCCGCGCGTACTGTTCGCCGCGCGCCGCTGACGCGCCAGACCGGTGCATCGCGACGCACCACGTCGCACCGCGCGGTGCGTCGCACGCACCAGTTCCGCCCGCGCCGCACCATGCGCGTGCACCGCCGCGGCCGCCCCGACTGCCGGCACGCCGCCCCGATTCCGTGCACGCTTCACCGGAATGCCGCACCACACGGCCTTGCACACCGCGTTCCGCACCAATTGCACGCAGCCGTTCACCAAGTTGGCCCGGTATTTGCATTCCTTGCCCGTTTTTTGCGCAAGGAAGCCACGGCATGGATGGTCTGAAATCCGGCGTCGACACACTGTTCCTGTTGATCGGCGCCGTCATGGTGCTCGCGATGCACGCGGGCTTTGCATTCCTCGAGCTCGGCACGGTCCGCAAGAAGAACCAGGTCAACGCGCTCGTGAAGATCCTGGTCGACTTCTCGGTATCGACGCTGGCGTACTTCTTCATCGGCTACACGATCGCGTACGGCGTCGAGTTCTTCGACGACATCGGCAAGCTGTCGCAGCACAGCGGCTACGCGCTCGTGCGCTTCTTCTTCCTGCTGACGTTCGCGGCGGCCATTCCGGCGATCGTGTCCGGCGGCATCGCGGAACGCGCGAAATTCAATCCGCAGCTCGTCGCGACGCTGATCATCGTCGGCTTCATCTATCCGTTCTTCGAAGGGATCGCGTGGAACGAGCGCTTCGGCGTGCAGGCATGGCTCACGCACGCATTCGGCGCGCCGTTCCACGATTTCGCGGGCTCGGTCGTCGTGCACGCATTCGGCGGCTGGGTCGCGCTGCCGGCCGTGCTGCTGCTCGGCGCGCGCCACGGCCGCTATGCAAAGGATGGCCGGATCGCCGCGCACCCGCCGTCGAACATCCCGTTCCTCGCGCTCGGCGCGTGGGTGCTCGCGGTCGGCTGGTTCGGCTTCAACGTGATGAGCGCGCAGACGCTCGACAAGATCAGCGGCCTCGTCGCGGTGAACTCGCTGATGGCGATGGTCGGCGGCACGCTTGCCGCGTGGATGGCCGGCCGCAACGATCCGGGCTTCACGTACAACGGACCGCTCGCGGGTCTCGTCGCCGTGTGCGCGGGCTCCGACGTGATGCACCCGATCGGTGCGCTCGTCACCGGCGCGGCGGCCGGCGCGGTGTTCGTCGCGATGTTCACCTGCGTGCAGAACAAGTGGCGCATCGACGACGTGCTCGGCGTGTGGCCGCTGCACGGGATGTGCGGCGCGCTCGGCGGCGTCGCGGCCGGCGTGTTCGGCCAGCCCGCGCTGGGCGGCCTCGGCGGCGTGTCGTTCGTGTCGCAGCTGATCGGCACGCTCGGCGGCATCGTCATCGCGACCGCGGGCGGCACGCTGGTGTACGGCGCGCTGAAGGCGACCGTCGGCCTGCGCCTCGATCGCGAAGCCGAATTCGACGGCGCCGACCTGTCGATCCACCGGATCTCGGCGACGCCCGAACGCGATTGAGCCTCGTCGCTGCGTGACGCGGGCACCCGGGCGGGAGCCCGCGTCACGTCGCCCGGCACATCATTACGTTTTCAATTCAAAAAACTTTCATCCAGCATCCCTACACTTCGATCCAGTTTTCAACTTGCCTTCGCGAAGCTTGCCGATCGCCTGCTTGTCGCGAAGGCCATTCTTCCAACATCTGAAACTGGACTCCACATGCCCGCGTTGCCCAATGCTTCCCGTCGCCAGGCCCTGAAGATCCTTGCCGGCGCGCCCATGCTGCCCCTCTCCGGCCTCGCGCTGCCGGCCCTGCTGACGGGCTGCGGCGGCGACGATGCGACCGCAGTCACGACACCCGCCGCCGCCTACACGTCGGCGGCGTTCTCCGCGATGGCCGCGCCGACGCTCGACAACGCGGCCGCGATGGCCACGACGACGGTCGGCTCGACGCTGTCGGTGTCGTTCTCGGACGGCTCGTCGCGCAACTTCAAGCTCGCGTATCGGCCGTTCTTCGTGACGGGCGACATGGTGCCGGACGGCAACGGCGGCACGATCCTCGCGGGCGGCTACTACGACATCAACAACCAGCCGATCATCGACCGTTCGGTCGCGGGCAAGGAGCGCCAGTTCTATTCGGACTGCCCGGACGGCAGCTCGCTGCTGACGCTGAAGAACGCGAACGTGCCCGGCGTGAAGGGCAACACGGTGTTCGCGGTCGTACAGTTCGAATACACGACGCGCGACCAGGCGAGCGCATCGCAGTACGGCCAGCTGCCGTCGCCGATTGCGGTGATCACGCTCGACCAGGATCCGTCGAACGGCGCGCTGAAGGTCGTCAAGTACCACAACGTCGACACGTCGAAGGCGCACGGCCTGTGGATCACGTGCGGCGCGAGCCTGTCGCCGTGGGGCACGCACCTGTCGAGCGAGGAATACGAGCCGGACGCGACGAAGGCCGCGACCGACGCGCAGTTCAAGGCATTCAGCAAGAACACGTTCGGCGACGAGACGAAGGCGAACCCCTACCACTACGGCCACCTGCCCGAGATCACGGTGAACCCGGACGGCACCGGCACGGTGAAGAAGCACTACTGCCTCGGCCGCATCTCGCACGAGCTGATCCAGGTGATGCCGGACCAGCGCACCGTGATGATGGGCGACGACGCGACCAACGGCGGCCTGTTCATGTTCGTCGCCGACAAGGCGGCCGACCTGTCGGCCGGCACGCTGTACGTCGCGAAGTGGACGCAGACGTCGTCCGCCGGCGCCGGCAGCGCGACGCTCACGTGGCTGAAAATCGGCCACGCGACGAGCAGCGAGATCGAGACGCTCGCGAACACGCTGAAGGCGTCGGACATCATGGACCTGACGACGACCGACCCGAACGACGCGAGCTACACGAAGATCCACTTCGGCGGCAAGTTCAACTGGATCCGCGTGAAGCCGGGGATGGAAAAGGCGGCCGCGTTCCTCGAGACGCACCGCTATGCGGCGCTGATCGGCGGCAGCATGGCGTTCACGAAGCTCGAAGGCACGACGGTCGACGCGAAGGACAAGATCGTCTACACGGCGATGTCGCGGATCGAGACGTCGATGGTCAAGGGCAACGCGGTGTCGCGCGACGTCGCGGTGGACAAGAAGATCGCCGCGGGCGCCGTCTATGCGCTGAACCTGAAGGGCGGCCAGCGCGACACGTCGGGCGCCGCGATCGACAGCGAGTGGGTACCGGTCGACATGAGCGCGCCGGCCGCGCTCGTCGGCGAGGACCTCGCCGCGGCCGATGCGCTCGGCAACCTCGCGAACCCGGACAAGATCGCGAACCCCGACAACCTGAAGTTCTCGGAGAAGCTGCGCACGCTCTTCATCGGCGAAGACTCGGGCATGCACGTGAACAACTTCCTGTGGGCATACAACGTCGACACGAAGTCGCTCGCGCGCGTGCTGTCGTGCCCGGCCGGCGCCGAATCGACGGGCCTGCACGCGGTCGACGAAATCAACGGCTGGACCTATGTGATGAGCAACTTCCAGCACGCGGGCGACTGGGAATCGCCGCTGCACGACAAGGTCAAGCCGACGCTCGATCCGCTCGTGCGCGCGAACTACAAGGACCGCTTCGGCGCAAGCGTCGGCTACCTGACCGCCGAGCCGACCAGCATCAAGCTCGCGAAGGCCTGAGCGCGGCGCACGACGGGGACGCGCCGCCCGGGCGCGCCCGTCGCATGGCGCCGCCGGCCGGGCATCCGCTCTTCATCACGTTTCATTCGTCGGCGCTCCACGCCGTTCATGCGCGATGCCCGTCCGGGCGTCGCGCTTTTTTTGCGCGTGTGCGTTTCGCGCGCGCCGGCGGCACGCATGCACGCATGCGCACGCCCGGCCAAACGGGCTGTTTTCGGCGATCGGGGATAATACGGGCCTGACGCGTCCGGGCGGACGGGCAAAAAAAAAGCGCCACGGAGACCGTGGCGCTAAAAAAGTTCTAGCCATTCCGAGGGCCGTGCTAGAACCTGAGAGACTGCGCGAAACACCGTTGCCGGTTAAACTCCTGAAACGATGTTTCGAAAACGTGAGACATTCTTTCCGTTTCCGCCCGACAAGTCAAGCGGTATTTGCACCGGTTTCTGCACTTTCCGGCAATGCAGCTTTGAGCGTTTTCCTAATAAACCAAGGGTGAACCCGTAAAATCCCATGCGATGAACGATTCACCCATGGAACATGCATCTTTTGACAATCATCGTACGATACCAACAAAATTGAAATCGAGTTTCGGAAATAGAGAGAATCCCTCGTGTCGACACCTGTAACGCCTCCCGCGCCCCGAGACCGCGAATCGTCGCCCGACGAGATCACCGCGCTGGCGCGCGGCCTCGCCGTGCTGCGTCGCATCGCGGCCGCCGACGCCCCGGTCAGCAACCGCGAGCTGACCGAACTGACGGGCATCCCGAAGCCGACCGTGTCGCGCATCACCGCGACGCTCGTGAGCGCGGGCTTCCTGTTCCAGCTGCCCGACAGCGAGCGCTTCGTGCTGACCGCATCGGTGCTGGAACTGAGCCATGGCTTCCTGCGCAACTTCGACATCCGCGCACGCTCGCGGCCGTTCATGATCGAACTCGCCGAGCGTACGTCGCTGTCGGTGCACCTCGCGGTGCGCGACCGGCTCGACATGGTCGCGATCGACGTGATCCGCCCGCGCTCGGCCGTGCTGGTCACACGCCTCGAGATCGGTTCGCGGATGGACATCGCACGCACGGCGGTCGGCCGCGCGTATCTCGCGGCGCTGGAGGACGACGAGCGCCGCACGCTGCTCGACGCGCTGCGCGCGACGGCAGGCGACGACTGGCCGCACGTGTCGGCACGGCTGAACCCGGCGCTCGACGATGCGATGCGCGACGGTCACGCGATCGCGGTCGGCGAATGGCGCGAAGGGCTGAACGCGGTCGCCGCCGGCTTCATCGGCCCGTCCGGCCAGCGCTATTCGGTGAACTGCGGCGGCGCGTCGAGCCAGTGCCCGCCCGAATGGCTGCAAGAGCACGTGGTGCCCGCGCTGCGCGAATGCATCGCGAAGATCACCCGCGAGATCGGCGGCGCGCCCGCGCGCCGCAGCGCCGCGTAATCGTTTCGTCATCGTCCCGTCGCGTTCTGTAACGACCGTAACCCGTTGAAAGATAGACCGCTGGACTGTAACGGGGACGGGACGTAGGATCATGCCCATCGTCGCGCCGCATTCGCGGTGCGCACCGCTCTTTCCCGCGCGAACCGGAAGGGCCCGGACCGAGCCGGCCCTTTCGCACCGCCTATCCACGCGCCGCTCCACGCCCGTTTCCCGGCACGCCGCGCCGTCTTCCTGACAGAACACGATGGACAACCAACAAAAGCCCACGCCCCCTTCGAACGACCCTGCTTCGCCCGCCCCGCGCCGATCGCGTCGCACGCTCGCGCTCGGCACGCTCGCGGTCGTCGTCATCGGCGGCCTGCTGTGGTGGCATCCGTGGAACCGTACGCCGGCCGGCGCGCCGGCGGCGGGCAGCGCGGCATCGGCCGCGAACGCCGGCGGCGGCCATCGCGGCCGCGGCGGCCCCGCGGCGATGGCGAACGTGCCGCAGCCCGTGTCGGTCGCGACCGCGACGCGAGGCGAGATGCCGATCGTGCTGTCCGCGCTCGGCACCGTGACGCCGCTCGCGAGCGTGACGGTCAAGACGCAGCTGTCGGGCTACCTGCAGTCGGTCGCGTTCCAGGAAGGCCAGATCGTCAAGAAAGGCGACCTGCTCGCGCAGATCGACCCGCGTCCGTACCAGGTCGCGCTCGCGAACGCCGAAGGCACGCACGCGCGCGACGCGGCGCTGCTAGCGACCGCCCGCATCGACCTGAAGCGCTACCAGACGCTGCTGTCGCAGGACTCGATCGCGTCGCAGACGGTCGACACGCAGGCGTCGCTCGTCAAGCAATACGAAGGCACGGTGAAGACCGACCAGGCGGCGATCGATTCCGCGAAGCTGAATCTCGCGTACGCGCGCATCACGGCGCCGGTGTCGGGCCGCGTCGGCCTGCGCCAGGTCGACCCCGGCAACTACGTGACGCCGGGCGACACGAACGGCATCGTCGTGATCACGCAGCTGCAGCCGATGAGCGTGATCTTCACGACGTCGGAAGACAACCTGCCGCAGATCGTCAAGCAGGTGAACGCGGGCCAGAAGCTGTCGGTCACCGCATACAACCGCAACAACACCGTGCCGCTCGAAACCGGTTCGCTCGAAACGCTCGACAACCAGATCGACACCAGCACCGGCACGATCAAGCTGCGCGCGACGTTCGCCAACAAGGACGGGCTGCTGTTCCCGAATCAGTTCGTGAACACGCGGCTGCTCGTCGACGTGATGCGCGATGCGACGATCGTGCCGACGGCCGCGGTGCTGACCGGCTCGATCGGCCAGTTCGTGTACATCGTGAAGCCCGACAACACGGTGACGGTGCGCAAGGTCAAGGTCGGCCCGGTCGACGGCGAGCGCACGAGCATCCTCAGCGGCGTCGCGCTCGGCGAGCGCGTGGTCACCGACGGCTCCGACCGGCTGCGCGAAGGCTCGAAGATCTCGATCCCGGCCGACAAGCCGAACGGCGCATCGGGCGCCCGCGGCGCCGGCGCCTCGGCTGCGTCGGGTGCCTCGGGCACGGCCGGCCATCGCGGCGGACACAAGCACGGCGCGTCGCAGGCCGCGGCCTCCGCGGCCCAGTAACGCGCGGGCCGCTCGATGAATCCATCCCGTCTCTTCATTCTCCGGCCAGTCGGCACCGCGCTGCTGATGGCGGCGATCATGCTGGCCGGTCTCGTCGCACTGCGCTTCCTGCCGCTCGCCGCGCTGCCCGAGGTCGATTACCCGACGATCCAGGTCCAGACCTTCTATCCGGGCGCGAGCCCCGAGGTGATGACGTCGGCCGTCACCGCGCCGCTCGAGCGGCAGTTCGGGCAGATGCCGTCGCTGAACCAGATGTCGTCGCAAAGCTCGGCCGGCGCGTCGGTGATCACGCTGCAGTTCTCGCTCGACCTGCCGCTCGACATCGCCGAACAGGAAGTGCAGGCCGCGATCAACGCGGCGGGCAACCTGCTGCCGTCGGACCTGCCGGCCCCGCCGATCTACGCGAAGGTGAACCCGGCCGACGCGCCGGTGCTGACGCTCGCGATCACGTCGAAGACGCTGCCGCTCACGCAGGTGCAGGACCTGACCGACACGCGCCTCGCGATGAAGATCTCGCAGATCGCGGGCGTCGGCCTCGTCAGCCTGTCGGGCGGCAACCGGCCGGCCGTGCGGATCCAGGCGAACCCGACCGCGCTCGCGCAGTACGGGATGAACCTCGACGACCTGCGCACGACGATCTCGAACCTGAACGTGAACACGCCGAAGGGCAACTTCGACGGCCCGACGCGCGCGTACACGATCAACGCGAACGACCAGCTCACGAGCGCCGACCAGTACAACGACGCGGTCGTCGCCTACAAGAGCGGCCGGCCGGTGATGCTGACCGACGTCGCGAAGGTGGTCGCCGGCTCGGAGAACACCAAGCTCGGCGCGTGGGTCAATTCCGAGCCCGCGATCATCCTGAACGTGCAGCGCCAGCCGGGCGCGAACGTGATCGCGACCGTCGACGCGATCAAGGCGCAGCTGCCGAAGCTGCAGGAGACGCTGCCCGCCGCGCTCGACGTGCAGATCGTCACCGACCGCACGACGATGATCCGCGCGGCCGTGCGCGACGTGCAGTTCGAGCTGCTGCTCGCGGTCGCGCTGGTCGTGCTGGTGATGTACCTGTTCCTCGCGAACGTCTACGCGACGATCATCCCGAGCCTGTCGGTGCCGCTGTCGCTGATCGGCACGCTCGCGGTGATGTACATGGCCGGCTTCTCGCTGAACAACCTGTCGCTGATGGCGCTCACCATCGCGACCGGCTTCGTCGTCGACGATGCGATCGTGATGATCGAGAACATCGCGCGCTACGTCGAGGAAGGCGACACGGGCCTCGAGGCCGCGCTGAAGGGGTCCAGGCAGATCGGCTTCACGATCATCTCGCTGACGGTGTCGCTGATCGCGGTGCTGATCCCGCTGCTGTTCATGGGCGACGTGGTCGGCCGCCTGTTCCACGAATTCGCGATCACGCTCGCGGTGACGATCGTGATCTCGGCGATCGTGTCGCTCACGCTCGTGCCGATGATGTGCGCAAAGCTGCTGCGCCATTCGCCGCCGCCCGAGAGCCACCGCTTCGAGGCGCGCGTGCATCGCGCGATCGACCGGGTGATCGCGCGCTACGCGGTCGCGCTCGAATGGGTGCTGAACCGCCAGCGCTCGACGCTCGTCGTCGCGCTGCTGACGCTCGCGCTGACCGCCCTGCTCTACGTGTTCGTGCCGAAGGGCTTCTTCCCCGCGCAGGACACCGGCGTGATCCAGGCGATCACGCAGGCGCCGCAGTCGATCTCGTACGGCGCGATGGCCGAACGCCAGCAGGCGCTCGCGACCGAGATCCTGAAGGATCCGAACGTCGACAGCCTCACGTCGTTCATCGGCGTCGACGGCAGCAACATCACGCTGAACAGCGGCCGGATGCTGATCAACCTGAAGGCGCGCGACGCGCGCTCGGAGTCGGCCGCGCAGATCATCCGCGACCTGCAGCAGCGCGTCGCGAGCGTGACCGGCATCACGCTGTTCATGCAGTCGGTGCAGGATCTGACGATCGACTCGACCGTGAGCCCGACGCAGTACCAGTTCATGCTGACGAGCCCGAATCCGGACGAGTTCGCGACCTGGGTGCCGAAGCTCGTCGCGCGGCTGCAGAAGGAGCCGTCGCTCGCCGACGTCGCGACCGATCTGCAGAGCAACGGCCAGTCGGTCTACATCGAAATCGACCGCGCGAGCGCCGCGCGTTTCGGCATCACGCCGGCGACCGTCGACAACGCGCTGTACGACGCGTTCGGCCAGCGCATCGTATCGACCATCTTCACGCAGTCGAACCAGTACCGCGTGATTCTCGAGTCGGAGCCGAAGGAGCAGCATTACGCCGAATCGCTGAACGACATCTACCTGCCGTCCGCCGGCGGCGGCCAGGTGCCGCTGTCGTCGATCGCGTCGTTCCACGAACGACCGTCGCCGCTGCTGGTCGCGCACCTGTCGCAGTTCCCGTCGACGACGATCTCGTTCAACCTCGCGCCGGGCGCGTCGCTCGGCGAGGCCGTGAAGGCGATCGGCGCGGCCGAGAAGGACATCGGCCTGCCCGGCTCGTTCCAGACGCGCTTCCAGGGCGCGGCGCTCGCGTTCCAGGCGTCGCTGTCGAACCAGCTGTTCCTGATCCTCGCGGCGGTCGTCACGATGTACATCGTGCTCGGCGTGCTGTACGAGAGCTACATCCATCCGATCACGATCCTGTCGACGCTGCCGTCGGCCGGCGTCGGCGCGCTGCTCGCGCTGATGATCACCGGACACGATCTCGACATCATCGGGATCATCGGGATCGTGCTGCTGATCGGCATCGTGAAGAAGAACGCGATCATGATGATCGACTTCGCGCTCGAGGCCGAGCGCGTCGAAGGCAAGCCGCCGCGCGAGGCGATCTACCAGGCGTGCCTGCTGCGCTTCCGGCCGATCCTGATGACGACGCTCGCTGCGCTGCTCGGCGCGGTGCCGCTGATCGTCGGCGCGGGCGCCGGTTCCGAGCTGCGCCAGCCGCTCGGGATCGCGATCGCGGGCGGCCTGATCGTGTCGCAGGTGCTGACGCTGTTCACGACGCCGGTGATCTATCTCGGCTTCGACCGTCTCGCGCGCCGCGTGCGCGGCTGGTTCGAGCGGCACGGCCCGGGCGCCGACGCCGGCAAGCACACGGGTGCGTAAGCGATGAACCTGTCGCGCCCCTTCATCACCCGCCCCGTCGCGACGACGCTGCTCGCGCTCGGCGTCGCGCTCGCGGGCCTGTTCGCGTTCATCAAGCTGCCGGTGTCGCCGCTGCCGCAGGTCGACTTCCCGACCATCTCGGTGCAGGCGTCGCTGCCCGGCGCGAGCCCGGAGACCGTCGCGACCAGCGTGACGAGCCCGCTCGAACGGCATCTCGGGTCGATCGCCGACGTCAGCGAAATGACGTCGACCAGCACCGTCGGCAACGCGCGGATCATCCTGCAGTTCGGGCTGAACCGCGACATCGACGGCGCCGCACGCGACGTGCAGGCCGCGATCAATGCGGCGCGCGCCGACCTGCCGGCATCGCTGAAGAGCAACCCGACGTACCGCAAGGTGAACCCGGCCGATTCGCCGATCATGATCGTGTCGCTCACGTCGGAAACGTCGTCGCCGGCGAAGCTGTACGACGCCGCGTCGACGGTGCTGCAGCAGTCGCTGTCGCAGATCGACGGGATCGGCCAGGTCACGGTCAGCGGGTCCGCGAATCCGGCCGTGCGCGTCGAGCTCGAACCGCATGCGCTGTTCCACTACGGGATCGGCCTCGAGGACGTGCGCGCGGCGCTCGCGTCCGCCAACGCGAACAGCCCGAAGGGCGCGATCGAGTTCGGCCCGAAGCACTACCAGCTCTATACGAACGACCAGGCGTCGAAGGCGTCGCAGTACAGCGACCTGGTCGTCGCGTACCGCAACGGCGCGGCCGTGCGGCTGTCCGACCTGTCGGAAGTCGTCGACGGCGTCGAGGATCTGCGCAACCTCGGCTTGTCGAACGGCAAGCGCGCGGTGCTCGTGATCCTCTACCGCTCGCCCGGCGCGAACATCATCGAGACGATCGACCGCGTGCGCGCGGCGCTGCCGCAGCTCACCGCATCGCTGCCGGCCGACATCACGGTCACGCCGGTGCTCGACCGCTCGACGACCATCCGCGCGTCGCTGAAGGACACCGAGCACACGCTGCTGATCGCGGTCAGCCTGGTCGTGATGGTCGTGTTCCTGTTCCTGCGCAACTGGCGCGCGACGCTGATTCCGAGCGTCGCGGTGCCGATCTCGATCGTCGGCACGTTCGGCGCGATGTACCTGCTCGGCTTCTCGATCGACAACCTGTCGCTGATGGCGCTGATCGTCGCGACCGGCTTCGTCGTCGACGATGCGATCGTCGTGCTCGAGAACATCACGCGCCACATCGAGAACGGCAAGCCGCGGCTGCAGGCCGCGTTCGACGGCGCACGCGAAGTCGGCTTCACGGTGCTGTCGATGAGCATCTCGCTCGTCGCGGTGTTCCTGCCGATCCTGCTGATGGGCGGCATCGTCGGGCGGCTGTTCCGCGAGTTCGCGCTGACGCTGTCGCTCGCGATCGGCGTGTCGCTCGCGGTGTCGCTGACCGTCACGCCGATGATGTGCGCGCGGCTGCTGCGCGAGCCGCACGACGTGCACGAGGAAGGCCGCTTCGGCCGCTTCCTCGAGCGCTTCTTCACGCGGATGCAGCGCGGCTACGAACGCTCGCTGTCGTGGGCGCTGCGCCGGCCGCTGCTGGTCCTGCTGATCCTGTTCGCGACGATCGGGCTGAACATCTACCTGTACATCATCGTGCCGAAGGGCTTCTTCCCGCAGCAGGACACCGGGCTGATGATCGGCGGCATCCAGGCCGACCAGTCGACGTCGTTCCAGGCGATGAAACTGAAGTTCTCCGAGATGATGCGGATCGTGCAGTCCAATCCGAACGTGAAGAGCGTCGCGGGTTTCACCGGCGGCACGCAGACCAACTCCGGCTTCATGTTCGTCACGCTGAAGGACCGCACCGAGCGCAAGCTGTCGGCCGACCAGGTGATCCAGCAGCTGCGCAAGCCGCTGTCGGACGTCGCGGGTGCGCGCACGTTTCTGCAGGCCGCGCAGGACATCCGCGTCGGCGGCCGGCAGAGCAGCGCGCAGTACCAGTTCACGCTGCTCGGCGATTCGAGCGCCGAGCTGTACAAGTGGGGGCCGCTGTTGACGGAAGCGCTGCAGAAGCGCCCCGAGCTGACCGACGTGAACTCCGACCAGCAGCAAGGCGGCCTCGAGGCGATGGTGACGATCGACCGCGCGACTGCCGCGCGGCTCGGCATCAAGCCCGCGCAGATCGACAACACGCTGTACGACGCGTTCGGCCAGCGCCAGGTCTCGACGATCTACAACCCGCTGAACCAGTACCACGTCGTGATGGAAGTCGCGCCCAAGTACTGGCAAAGCCCCGAGATGCTGAACCAGGTGTGGATCAGCACGTCGGGCGGCAGCGCGAACGGGTCGCAGACGACCAACGCGGCGGCCGGCACCTTCGTCGCGACGGCGGCCGGCACGTCGAGCGCCGGCACGGCCGCCACGAGCGCCGCGGCCATCGCGTCCGACTCCGCGCGCAACCAGGCGCTGAACTCGATCGCGTCGAGCGGCAAGTCGAGCGCGTCGTCCGGCGCGGCCGTGTCGACGTCGAAGTCGACGATGATCCCGCTGTCCGCGATCGCGACCTTCGGCCCGAGCACGACGCCGCTGTCGGTGAACCACCAGGGCCTGTTCGTCGCGACGACGATCTCGTTCAACCTGCCGCCCGGCGTGTCGCTGTCGCAGGCGACGCAGGTGATCTACCAGACGATGGCGCAGATCGGCGTGCCGCCGACGATCGTCGGCAGCTTCCAGGGCACCGCGCAGGCGTTCCAGCAGTCGCTGAACAACCAGCCGATCCTGATCCTCGCGGCGCTGCTGGCCGTCTACATCGTGCTCGGGATCCTGTACGAGAGCTACATCCATCCGGTCACGATCCTGTCGACGCTGCCGTCGGCCGGCGTCGGCGCGCTGCTCGCGCTGCTGCTGTTCAAGACCGAGTTCAGCATCATCGCGCTGATCGGCGTGATCCTGCTGATCGGTATCGTGAAGAAGAACGCGATCATGATGGTCGACTTCGCGATCGACCAGACGCGCAACGGCCACAAGTCGTCCTTCGACGCGATCCACGAGGCGTGTCTGCTGCGCTTCCGGCCGATCATGATGACGACGATGGCGGCGCTGCTCGGCGCGCTGCCGCTCGCGTTCGGCCATGGCGACGGCGCCGAGCTGCGCGCACCGCTCGGGATCGCGATCGCCGGCGGCCTGATCATGTCGCAGGTGCTGACGCTCTATACGACGCCGGTCGTGTATCTGTACATGGACCGGCTGCGCGTGTGGAGCGAGAAGCGCCGCAACCGCCGCGGCAATTCGGGCGGGCCGGCGGTGGCGGGCGAGTAAGCGGCCGCCATGCATTGAGCGGCGGGGCCTTCGGTACCGCCCCGCCGCCGGCATCGCGCTGCGCGGTCACCCATGCCGCGCGAGGTCGTACAGATCCTGTGCGTTGCGCGCGTAGCGGCGCGGCGCCATCCCCGACCAGCGATGGAACGCGCGCGCGAACGCCTTCTCCGATGTATAGCCGACGCGCTCGGCAATCTCGATCAGCCGCAGCCGGCCGCGCGCGAGTTCGCCGCTCGCCAGATACATCCGGTAGGCCGTCAGGTGACCGATCGGCGTCTCGCCGACCAGTTCCGCGAACCGCGCGCAAAAACGCGAACGTGACATGCCGGCCTCGGCCGCAAGGCTCGGCAGCTGCCAGTTGCGCCGCGGATCGCGGTGCATCAGCGCCATCGCGCGGCCGATCTGCGCATCGGTCAGCCCGCGCAGCCAGCCTGTGTGATTCGCCGACGACTGCAGGTGCGCGCGCAACAGCTGCACGAACAGCACGTCGGCCAGGCGCGTCGCGGCGACCGCCCAGCCGGGCTGGCACGCCATCGATTCCTCGATGAAGCTCTGCAGCGTGCTCGCGAGCCACGGCGCGACGGCCGCGTCGTTCGCGCGCACGTGGATCAGCGGCGGCAACACGGAGAACAGCGGGCTGCGCACGATGTCGCGATAGACGACGATCCCGGTATAGAGGTCGCTCGTCGCGCCGCCGCCGCCCGCGACGAATTCGAGCGGCGTGTCGAAGCGCGGCCGGATGCCCTTGTCCGCCATCAGCGTGTCGAACGGCACCGGCGGCTCGTCGAGCGACGACGCCATCACGTGCTCGTCGCCGTGCGGCAGCAGCACGAAGTCGCCGGGTTCGACGTGCACGGGTGCCGCACCGGCGACCGACAGGAAGAACGGGCTGCCCGCGCAGGTGCGAAACGGCGCGCCCGCGACGGCCGGCTTGCGGATCGCCCACGGCGCGCTCAGCGTGAAGCGCCCGGTGACGACCGCATCGGCCCGCAGGCCGGTCAGCACGTCGCTGAGAAGATCGGTCGTCATCGTCGCAGTCTCCGTGGTGCGCGCCGCAGGCTCAGAAGCGCTGCTGGAGGCCCGCCATCACGCCGGCCTGGTTCCGGCCGGCGCCGACGGTGCCGCCGGCTGCCACCGCCGACGTGCCGAGCGCGCTGTTCGTCATGTAGCCGACGGACGTATAGACCATCGTACGCTTGGACAGGCTGTAATTGGCGCGCGCGACGAACAGATTCGAGTCGTAGCGGCCGCGCAGCAGGTAGCGCAACGCCTGTGCGTCGAATGATAGCGCCGGCGTCGCGTAGACCGTGCCGCCCGCGAAGAACAGGTCCGACTGGCTGTGCACGGCGGCCGCCGTGTTGCGGCGGATCCAGCCCGCGCCGAGCTTCGCGATGCCGAACTTCACGTACGCGTCGACGATCGTGCGCGTGTCCGTGTAGCCGGGGCTCGACAGCGGCGCCGACGCGCCCGTGCCGCCGTGCATCACGTCATACGAAGCGGCCGCGCCGAACTGCGGCGCGTCGTACGCGACCATCATCGTGTACTGGCGGCATGCGACCGGGTCGCCCGCGACGTTGCCCGCGCAATTCGTCGCGGACGGGCCGGCCGGCCCCGCGCCGTCGCGCCCGGTGCTGTAGGTGCCGCCGAGCGTCAGGCCGCCGAAGCGGCCGAGGTAGCCGGCCGCGTTGTCGCTGCGCGCGTTCGGCAGGTAGCTGTCGAAGCTCGCCATCGAATGGATCGACGGGCCGATCACATCGGCCTCGAGCAGCACCCGCATCGACATGTTCATCTGCCGCCCGAGCGTGAGCGTGCCGTACGGCGACTCGATGCCGACGTTCGCCTGCCGGCCGAAGAGCCGGCCGCCATAGTTCAGTGCGCCCGAGTTCAGCGCGAAGCCGTTCTCGAGCACGAAGAACGCGCGATAGCCGCCGCCGAGATCCTCGACGCCGCGCAAGCCGAAGCGCGACGGCACTTCGCCGGTCAGCGACGGCATGCCGACGACCGACCCGCCGCCCGCCGCGTGGTTGTAGTACTGCACGCCGGTATCGACGATTCCGTACAGCGTCACGCTGCTCTGCGCATGCGCGCCCGGCGCGGCGGCAGTGGCGGCAGTGGCGGCGGCCGCGAAAGATACGGCCGTCGCGGCCGTGCGGAAGGCTTTCATGAGTGTCTCCAGACCTATCGTGTAGTTGTGCTTGATATCGGCCGGCGACGCATCGCGCGCCGTCGGCCCTGGCGGGAACGGCGAAAAGCTCAGGTCGCGAGCGGCGTCGGGAACGGCATCGAGCGCGGCCGCTCGCCGGTCGCGCGCCAGATCGCGTCGGCGACGGCCGGCGCGACGGGCGGCAACGCGACTTCGCCGCAACCTTGCGGATCGCGATCGCTGTCGACGATCACCACGTCGATCCTCGGCATCGCGGCAAGGCCCAGCAGCGGGTAGTCGGCGAAATTGCGCTGCACGACCGCGCCGTGCTCGAACGTGATCTCGCTCCGGAACGTATTGGTCAGCGCGAAGCCGACGCCGCCTTCGACCATCTCGCGAATCAGCAGCGGATTGATCGCACGGCCGCAGTCGATCCCGCACACGATCCGCTCGAGCTTCACGTTGCCGCCCGTCACGCGCACCTCGGCGATCGTCGCGACGTACGTGCTGAACGCGCCGCCCCGCCCGGTGTACAGCGAATACGCGACCCCGCGCGACACGCCGGCCGGCGCGCGGCCGAACCAGTTCGCGCGGGCGGCCGTCGCGTCGAGCACGCGCAACGCGAGCGCATCGTGCTTCAGCAATGCGCGCCGGTATTGCACGGGATCGGCGCGCACGGTGTGCGCGAGCTCGTTCACGAAGCTCTCGAGGAAGAACACCGTCGACGTGCTGCCGACGCTGCGCATGAAGCTGACCGGAATCGGCTGCATCACCGTGACCGAGTCGACGAGCAGGTTCGGCACCTCGTAGCTCAGGTCGTACAGGCCGTCGAGCATCGTCTCGTCCCAGCCGCCGGCCTTCTCGTAACGGTCGCGCTTGATCGCCGCGTACAGCGAATGGCCGGCGACGCGCGCATGCAGCGCGACCGGCAGCCCGTCGCTGCCGAGCGCCGCGCGAAACCGCGCGGACGCGCACGGGCGGTAGAAGCCGTGACGGAGATCGTCCTCGCGCGAGCGGATCACCTTCACCGGCCGCCCGAGCGCGTTCGACGCGACGGCCGCATGCACGACGAAATCGGGCACGTACTTGCGGCCGAAGCTGCCGCCGAGAAACGTCGTGTTGACGATGACCTTGTCGGCCGGCACGCCGAACAGCGCCGACAGCGTCCAGCGCACCTTGTCCTGCCCCTGGATCGGCCCCCACACTTCGATCTCGCCCGCCCGCACGTGCACGGTCGCGTTGACCGGCTCCATCGTCGCGTGGACGATGTACGGCGTGTGGTAATCGGCTTCGACGACCGTGCCCGCCTCCGCAAGACGGCGCGCGGGCTCGCCGATCCGCGTGGCGACCACCGCATGTTCGGCCTGCAGCGCGCCCTTGCGCTGTGCGAGGATCGTCGCGCTGTCGAACGGCGGCGTCGTGCCCGCATCCCATACGACGTCCGCCGCGTCGCACGCCTTCTTCGCCTGCCAGTAGCTGTTGGCGACCACGATCACCGCATCCTTCGCGAGTACGACGTCCGCGACGCCCGGCATCGCGCACAACGCGTCGCGGTTCTTCACGGCCGTCGGCCGGCCGTTCAGCGTCGGCGCCATCGTAAGCGCGCCGACCAGCATGCCCGGCACCTGCACGTCGATGCCGAAGATCGCGCTGCCGTCGACCTTCGCGGGCACGTCGAGCTTGTGCAGCGGACGACCGATCAGCGTGTGCGCGGACGCCGGCTTCATGCGCGGCTGCGGGTCGGGCGGCAGCTGCGCGGCCGCGTCGACGAGCGCGCCGTACGACAGCGAGCGGCCGCTCGGTGGATGGATCACGCGGCCGTCGCGCGTCACGCACTGCGTGTCGCGCACGCCGAGCCGCGCGGCACCGGCGCGCAGGAACGCCGAGCGCGCCTGCGCGCCGGCGACGCGCAGCCGCGTGTAGAACATCGTCGCCGACATCGATGCGCCGACGAACTGCTGCGGCGCCTCGTTCGCGGCGTCGATCCGGTACGCGTCGCGCCCGGTGACGAATTCGACCGTCACGCTGCGCCAGTCGGCATCCATCTCGTCGGCGAGCACCTGCGGCAGCCCGGTGTACACGCCCTGCCCGACTTCCGCCTGCGACAGGCCGATGATCGTCCGGCCGTCGGCGTCCACGCGCACCCAGTCGTTGATCTCGCGAAAGCGCGTGCCGTCGCCGGCCGCATGCACGACCTCGCCGTACGCGAGCGGCAGCAGCAGGCTGCCCGCCAGCGCGACGCCGCCCTTCAGGAACCCGCGCCGCGCTGCATCCGGCGCCCGCACCGCGTCAGCCGGCCGCGACATGGATCGCCTCGCGGATGCGTTGATAGGTCGCGCAGCGGCACAGGTTCGTGACGGCCTGGTCGATCTGCGCGTCGGTCGGCTTGCGGTGTTGCGCGAGCAGCGCGGCGGTCGCCATCACCATGCCCGACTGGCAGTAGCCGCACTGCGGCACGTCCTTCTCGATCCACGCGCGCTGCACCGGGTGCGAGCGGTCGCGCGACAGCCCCTCGATCGTCGTGACGGTGCGGCCCGCGACGCTCGCCGCCGGCAGCACGCACGAGCGCGCGGCCTCGCCGTCGAGATGCACGGTGCAGGCGCCGCACGCGCCGATGCCGCAGCCGTATTTGGTGCCGGTGAGCCGGGCCGCGTCGCGAATGACCCACAGCAGCGGCGTGTCGGGATCGCCGTCGAAATCGAACGGCCGGCCGTTCAGCGTGAAGCGCATCGTCTGTCTCCCTGTTGCGCATCGCCGGTTCGTCATCCGGCGGATGACGGCGATGGTTGACAGAGATTCTTCGCGGCGCAAAAAGCCGCGCCAATGACCTTTGTTCCCGAAAAAGTAGCCGATCGTCCAGATCGTTTCAGCCGACGATTCGCGCTCGACGGCTGCGTGCGCCGCCTCGCGTGCTTGCGCGCCCGCGGCGATGGACTATCGTATGTCGATGCCCACCGTTGCACACCGTGCCGGGAACCCGCCATGAACGTCCAGCTGAACCATACGATCGTCTGGTGCCGCGACAAGCGCGCGTCGAGCCGTTTTCTCACCGAGCTTCTGGAACTGCCGGCGCCGACGCCGTTCGGCGCGATGCTGGTCGTCCAGCTCGACAACGGCGTGTCGCTCGATTTCTACGAGAAAGAGGGAGAAATCGCGGCGCAGCACTACGCTTTCCTGATCGACGAGGCCGGCTTCGATCGCGTGCATGCACGCATTCGCGAGCGCGGGCTCCCGCACTGGGCCGATCCGGCGAAGCGGCAGCCCGGTGAAATCTACCGTCACAACGGCGGACGCGGCGTGTACTTCGACGATCCGGACGGCCACTTCCTCGAAGTGATGACGCAGCCGTACGTGCTGAACGGGTGACGGAGTGCGCCGGCCGGCGCGGCACCGGCCGACGTGAAGACGTGATCGTGCGACGACGGGGCGGCGCCGTTGGCCGGGCGCCGCCCCGTCCGGCCGCCGTTACTCGGCAGCCGCTGCCGTCTTGCGCGGACGACGCGCGCGCGGCGCCGTCTTGCGGGCCGGCTTCTTCGGCTTGGCCACGGTTGCCGGTTCGCCCGCTGCTTCACCGGCCGGCTCGGCAGCCGCTGCAGGCGGTGCGGCGTCCGGCGACGCCTGCGCAGCCGCAGCCGATGCACCGTACTCGCCGGCCGCAGGCGCCGCGCGCTCGGCCGCAGTGTGCCGGTCGTCACCGTGTGCCGCAGCGCGATGCGTCGCTTCGGCGTGCTTGCCTTCCGCATGCGGGTCGCCGCCGTGCGCGGTCTCGTCCGGCTTGACCGCCGCCTGACGGCCGGCACCCTTCGCGTCACCGCCCTTCTTCGCGCCGGCCTTCTTCGCCGCGCTCTTGCGTGCGCGCTTGCGGCCGTCCTTCGCTTCACCGTGCGTATCGACCGCTTCGACCGCTTCGACCGCATCGGCCGCGTCCGCCATGGCTGCCGGCACGGCCGGCACTTCGCTCGCGACGTCGCCGGCGATGGCCTCTTCCACGTCGGCCTGCACGCTTTCGTGCGCGGCCGCTGGCGCCCGCTTTCCGCGATGGCGCGATTCGCGCTCCGCCGGCGCCGGCTCCGCATGGCGCCCGCCGTGACCGTGCTGCGCGCCGCCCGTATCGCGAGCGGCGATCATCGGTTCGAGCGAAGCCGACTGCCGCGGCCGCGACACGAACGCGCCCGACTTGTCGTCGCGCCCCACTTCGAGCAGGCCGCGCGCCTGCGCTTCGTCGAGCAGGTTGCCGAATGCGCGGAAACCGTAATACGACTCGTTGAAGTCGGGCTTGCGGCGCTTGATCGCGCTCTTGAGCACCGACGCCCAGATCTTGCCGACGTCGTCGCGCTCGGACGCCAGTGCGTCGAACGTCTCGACCGCGAGCGCGATCGCTTCGCTGCGCCGCACCTCGAGCTCCGGCTTGCGCGACGGTTCGTCGGCGCGCTTCGCGCCGCCGTTGCCCGTACGCTGCTGCTGTTCGCGCTTCGCGAGCGCACGCTGCTGCTCGCGCACCAGGTCGTCGTAGAAAATGAATTCGTCGCAGTTCGCGACCAGCAGGTCCGACGTCGACTTCTTCACGCCGACGCCGATCACCTTCTTCGCGTTCTCGCGCAGCTTCGACACGAGCGGCGAAAAATCCGAGTCGCCGCTGATGATCACGAATGTATCGACGTGCGACTTCGTGTAGCAGAGATCGAGCGCATCGACGACGAGCCGGATGTCGGCGGAATTCTTGCCCGACTGGCGCACGTGCGGAATCTCGATCAGCTCGAAGCTCGCCTCGTGCATCGACGCCTTGAAGCCCTTGTAACGCTCCCAGTCGCAATAGGCCTTCTTCACGACGATGCTGCCCTTCAGCAGCAGCCGCTCCAGCACGGGCTTGATGTCGAATTTCTCGTACTTCGCGTCGCGCACGCCGAGCGCGACGTTCTCGAAGTCGCAGAACACGGCCATGCTGACGTTGTCCAGGGGTAATGCCATGTGTACTCCAACCGGTTGGCCGCCGCGTTGTATTGCGTAGCGGCGAAAAATGCATCGCGCACATGATAGCCGGTCGGCGGGTCGATCCCGCAATCGGCGCGCGCGACGATGCGGCCGACGGGGCGCCGCACCCGCGCCGATGACCGCGCGGCGGTGCCGCCCCAATTACGCGCGCGCCGCCGGCCCAAATCGACATACACTTGAGTATCGGTCGTCCGTCCCTATCTGGATGGATGACGCATCGAGCAAGGAGCGGTTTCATGACGACGAAGGTACTGCTGATTGGCGCGACCGGCCGCACGGGCCAGGCCTGCGCGGATCTGCTGCTCAAGCAGCCGGAATTCGAGGTCACGGCGCTGGTGCGCCGGCACGGCTACGCGCTGCCGGGCGCGAAGGTCGTCGAGGCCGACCTGACGGGCGATTTCTCGCACGCGTTCCAGGGCATCACGCACGTGATCTACGCGGCCGGCTCTGCCGAATCGGAAGGCGCCACGCAGGAAGAGCAGATCGATCGCGACGCGGTCGCGCGCGCGGCCGAGCATGCGCTGGCCTACAACGTGCAGAAGCTGGTCGTGATCAGTTCGCTGACCGCGTACTGGCCGGAGCGCAGCGACGGGCTGCGCCATTACTCGCAGATGAAGCGCGAAGGCGACGACCGCGTGATCGCGTCGGGCATCGACTACGTGATCCTGCGCCCCGGCCCGCTTGCGGACGGCCCGGGCGTCGGCAAGATCGCGCTGACCGAGGAGCCGCTCGACGCGCCGCCGCCGGTGTCGCGCCAGGACGTCGCATGGGCCGCGATCGAGGCGATCAAGCTCGGCATTTCGCGCAAGGTCATCGGCTTCGTCGGCGGCAGCGTGCCGATCGAGCAGGCGTTGCGCGCGTAACCGAAGGCCCGCGCCGCCGCCGCGGCGGCGCGCTTCGTCGTGCCGGCGGCCCGCGATGCGGGCCGCTTTACTGTGGGCTTACTGCGCGCCGCTCACTGCTTCGGATGCGTGTCGGCCCACGCCTTCACCGCAGCGAGCGTGTTCTCGACGTGCTTGTCCGGCGACAGGCTCGTGTATTCGTACAGCACCTTCCCTTCCGGCGAGATCACATACGACACGCGGTTCGCGCGATCAACCGCGGGCAGCTTCGCGTCGTATTCGCGGATGATCTTCGCATCCGGATCGGCCGCGACCGGGAACTTGCTGCGGCACTCGCTCACCGAGAACTTCGTCAGCGTGTCGATGTTGTCGGCCGATACGCCGATCACCGTCGCGCCGTAAGCCTTGTAACGATCGACCGCATCCGCGAACGCATGCGCCTCGATCGTGCAGCCCTTCGTGAATGCCGCCGGGTAGAAGTACAGCACGACCGGCCCGTGCTTCAGCGCGTCGGCGAGCGAGTACGTGTAAGTCTTGCCGCCGAGCGACGCCTGCGTCGTGAAATCGGGCGCCGCATCGCCGGGCTTCAGTTGCGCCTGTGCAACCAGCGCATGACCGGCGACCAGCAGCGCCGCCGCGGCGCCTACCCATAGTTTTCGCTTCATCTGCGTCCTCATTTCTTATAAAGTCAGCCCGATGTAGGCCAAGCCGGCGTTCGCCAGTCGAACGCCGGGATGCACGCCCCGGCCCGGCAGCCGCGCGCTGCGCGGCCGGCCGGCCGGTTAAAGATTCCGCGCGGGCTGCCGTTAATCCTTCCGGACAACCGGTTCCAGCCCTAATCGTCAGCGAGAAACATGGAAGCCAACAGGAAACAGACGCCACGCAAGGGCTCCTGGCGCAGCGCCTTGCATACGCTGCGCCGCTTCGCCTGGTCGGGCGGCGCGCTGATGCCTGCGCGCGCCGGCGCGCCGCGCCGCGACGACACCGTGCGGAACTGGCTGGAACAGACGGTCGGCACGGTGGACTTCCTCGCCCATGTCGACCGCGAACTGCGCTTCCTGTACGTGTCCGATGCGAGCCTGCGCTTCATCGGCTACCACCGCGACTACCTGCACACGCTGACGCTGCGCGACCTGATCGCCGAACAGGATACCGCGGCGCTCGAAGGCCTGCTTGCACGCGCCGCACGCTCGGGCCAGGTCGAGAAGGCGACGCTGTGCATCGTGAAGTCGCTCACCTATCCGCTCGACGTCGAGATCCGCGCGTTCAAGAGCCGCCATCACGGCGTCGACGGCTTCGCGATCGCCGCATTCGACGTGTCGGCATGGCGCGCGCTCGAGGCGCGGCTCACGTACGAGATGCACCACGATCCGATGACGGGGCTCGACAACCTATCGGCGCTCGTGCCCGCGCTGATGCGCGCGCAGCAGGCCGCCGATGAAACCGGCACCTGCGCGGCGCTGCTGCTGCTCGACCTCGACGACTACCAGCGCATCAACCGCGCGCTCGGCTACGACGCCGGCGACGCGCTGCTGCGCCAGACCGCGCAGCGGCTGCAGGCGCTCGTCGCGCCCGACGAGCAGCTCGCGCGCGTCGCGAGCGACAAGTTCGCGATCGTGTTCACCGCGCCCGACCGCGCACGCGCGAGCGACGCCGCGGATGCGCTCGCGCGCCGGCTGCAGGCCGCGGTGCGCGAACCTTACGTGTACCAGGGGCAGACCGTCCACCTGTCCGCGAGCATCGGCATCGCACTGTATCCGGACGAACGCGCGGCGCCGCACCGTGCGCAGCATCACAGCCCGCTGCTGCGCCGCGCCGACCATGCGCTCGCGCAGGCGAAGGCGTCGGGCGGCAATGCGCTCGCGTTTCATGCGCCCGTCGACGATCCGGCCGACGCCGAGCGGCTCAAGCTCGAGGCCGACCTGTACGACGGCGTGCGCAACGGCGAGTTCTCGCTGCACTTCCAGCCGATCACGCGCAGCCAGTCGGGCGCGGTGGTCGGCGTCGAGGCGCTGATCCGCTGGCGCCATCCGGTGCACGGCCTCGTGCCGCCGGCGACCTTCATTCCGCTCGCCGAATCGATCGGCCTGATCAACTACCTCGGCAACTGGGTGCTCAAGGCCGCGTGCATGCAGCTCGTCGCATGGGACCGCCAGGGGCTCGCGCTGCAGTACGTGGCGGTCAACGTGTCGCCGCAGCAGTTCCGCGACCCGCGCTTCACGCAGAGCGTGCGCGAGGCGATCGCGCTGACCGGTCTCGACCCGCGCCGCATCGTGCTCGAAATCACCGAAAGCCTGCTGATGCACGATCCCGCGCAGGCCAAGGGGCTACTCGAGGAACTGACCGAGCTCGGCATCCGCTTCGCGATCGACGATTTCGGCACCGGCTATTCGAGCCTCGCCTATCTGCAGCGCTTCCCGCTCGCGAAACTGAAGATCGACCGCAGCTTCGTCGAGAACCTGCTGACGTCGCGCAACGACCGCGCGATCGTGTCGGCCGTGGTCGGCCTCGCGCAGACGCTCGATCTCGAGCTCGTCGCGGAAGGCGTCGAAACGGAAGCACAACGCGAACTGCTGACCGAAATGGGCTGCAACCACATCCAGGGCTGGCTCGTCTGCCAGGCACTGCCGTCCGAAGAGCTCGCACGGCGCTTCGAGGCGCAGCAGCTGCGCCTGCACGCCGCCTGACGCCGCACGGCGAACCGGACGAATCCGTATGTCAATCACCGCACACCTGCCCCGCACGGCGCTGCTCGACAAGCTGTGGGCCCGGATGAACGAACGGGGCGACTTCCCGCTGCTGTCGGAATCGCTGCGCGCGACGATGGCCGCGATGAAGAACGACGATCTCGACTTCACCGCGCTCGTGCGCGTCGTGCTGTCGGATTTCGCGCTCACGCAGAAAGTGCTGCGGCTCGCGAACTCCGCGATGTACATGGCGTTCGGCGGCAACATCACGACCGTCACACGCGCACTGATGGTGCTCGGGATGGACACCGTCGGCCATCTGGTCGTCGGGCTGAAGCTCGTCGATCACTTCCACCACAGCACGCCGCGCCGCATCGACGCGAAGCTCGAGCTGAACCGCGCGCTGCTGTCCGGCTGCGTCGCGCGCAAGCTGACCGAGCATGCGGAGCTGCGCGGCGGCGAGGAAGCCGTCGTCTGCACGCTGATGCGCCAGGTCGGCAAGCTGCTCGTCGTCTGCTACCTCGACAGCGAATGGGACCGGATCCGCCGCCGCGCCGCCGAGCTGGACGGCGACGATGCGGCCGCGTGCGTCGACGTGCTGGGCGTCGGCTTCGACCAGATCGGCCTCGAGGCCGCCGCGAGCTGGCGGCTGCCCGACGTGATCCGCGCCGGGATGTCCGACGGCGACGGCCGCGCCGCGCGCGCTGACGTCGCCGACGCAGCGGACGAGGACGACGACGATCGCGACGACTGCCCGCGCCCCCATGACGCGTGCGCCGACGACAGCGCCGAGCGCGTGCGCTGGCTGCGCGCGGTGAGCCGCTGCTCGACCGATGTGGCCGGCGCGCTCGCGATGCCGGCGAGCCCGCAGCGCGACGCGCGCATCGCGGCGCTCGCGCAGCACTACGGCGCCGAGCTGGAGATCGAGTCCGACGCGCTCGTCGAAATCGCCGAGCGGCTCGCGCGCGAGGAAGCGAGCGACACCGTGATGCGCGAGATCGTCGAGCTGCGCGCGAACGCGGACGCGATCGCACGCGCGCAGGCCGAACCGGAGGCGTGCCTCGAAGCCGGCCTTGCCGACCTGCGCGCGCTGCCGTCCGAGCACGTACTGACGCCGGTGCTCGCGCTCGCATCCGAGAGCCTGCTCGCCGGTCTCGCGTTCACACGCACCGTGATGTTCGTGCGCCGTGGCGACGGCACGTTCGCCGCGCGGCTCGGCTTCGGGCCGGACGTCGACGCGGCGCTCGAGCGGCTCGCGTTCGACGAGCGCTTCGAGCCGGACGTGTTCCATCTCGCGATCACGAACTCGGTCGGCATCTTCATCGAGCAGGCGCAGGAACCGAAGATGGTGAAGCGGTTGCCCGCGTGGTACCTCGATGCGCTGCCCGACACGCGTGCGTTCGTGCTGCTGCCGGTGCGGGTCGGCGCGACGACCGTCGCGCTGCTGTACGGCGACTGGGCCGGCGCGCAGCCCGCGCGCAAGATCACGCAGCAGGAGATGAGCGTGCTCAACGAGCTCGCGCGCGAACTGGGACGGTTCTTCCCCGCGCAGCCGGCGTGATGCGCGCGGCGGCCCGTCCGCCGGCCCGCGCACGCAATCCGCCCCCCAAAAGCAAACCGGCCGCGAACGCGGCCGGCTGCATCGTACGACGGATCGAAACGCTTACTTGAGCGTGACCGGCACGCTGAAGTACTTCTTCGCGAGGGTGTCGATCGTGCCGTCCGCCTTCAGTTCCTTCAGCGCCTGGTCGAGCGCGGTCTTCAGCGCCGCGTCGTTCTTGCGCAGGCCGAAGCCGACGCCCGAGCCGAGGATCTCGGCATCGCTGACCGTGCCGCCGGCGAAGCCGAAGCCCTGGCCTTGCGGCTTCGTCAGGAAGCCCTTCGAGCCCGCTTCCGAATCCTGGAACGTCGCGTCGAGACGGCCCGACTTCAGGTCGGCGTACGCGAGGTCCTGGGTCTGGTACGGCACGACTTCGACGCCGGCCGGCGCCCACTTCTTCTTCGCGTACGCTTCCTGGATCGTGCCCTGCAGCACGCCGACGCGCTTGCCCTTCAGCGATTGCGGCGTCGGCTGCAGGCCGCTGCCCTGCTTCGCGATCAGCTGGTTCGGGATCGTGTAGATCGGATCGGTGAACGCGATCGCGTGCTTGCGCTGGTCGGTGATCGTCATGTCCGAGTTGATCGCGTCGAACTTGCGCGCCTGCAGCGCGGGGATCAGGCCGTCGAAGTCGTTCTCGACCCACACGCACTTCGTCTTCAGCTTCGCGCACACCGCGTTGCCGATGTCGATGTCGAAGCCGGTCAGCTTGCCGTCGGGCGTCTTGTATTCGAACGGCGCGTACGAGGCCTCGACGCCGAAGCGGATCTCCTTCAGATCCGCCGCCATCGCGCTGCCTGCCGCCACGGCCGATGCCGCCACTACCGCGTGCGCGGCCACTTTACGCCAATCCAACTTCATCAGGTGTTCTCCTCGATACTCGAATGTTCCGGAACTACGGGCGCATGCATCATTGCAGGGTCGAATGACGCCGGCAATGCCGACGCCGCGCCTTGATGCGGCGCAACAGCCGCAAGGCCGCGATTGTACCAATCCGCGCGGCCCGACATGGCAAAGCGGCTGCCGGCCCGCGATGGTGCACTGCGGGTGCCTGCGGCCGGCGCGCGGCTCGGCGAACTTGCAAGACGGTGTCGCAAATATGCAATTGCGGCATGGCGGCCGCCGGCGCGGCGGACATGCGTCATCGCAAAAAAGGAAAATGTCGCGAGCGGTGCGCGGGCCGCGGGTCGCCGCGGCCGCGCGCCATGAGCCGCCGTTCAGACCAGCGCGGCCAGCGTGTCGCGCGTCGTGTCGACGACGAGCAGGCCCGCGCGCAAACCCGGCTTCACGGTCGGATTCGGAAACACGATGCGCTCCTCGTCGTGCTGCACCGTGTAACGGTAGTCGCCGTCCTGCGCGAGCACGGTACCGCGCGGGAACGCGGTGAAGTTCGCGACGTCGGCCGCGACGAACAGCTCCAGCGCGTCGCTCTGCTTCGTGATCTGGTCGATCACGGTGAACACGCGCGGCAACGGCGCGGCGACGTCACGCTGCTCACCCGACACCAGCTTGCGCACCGCGCGATCCGCCGGCGCGAACCGGCCGAGGTCGTTCTGCCCGAACGGCCGCACCTTGCCGAGCTCCAGCGTGCACGCGAGCGCGCCGCAATGCTCGGCCGTGAAATGCGAATACGTGTTGCCCTTCGCGGTATGCAGCAGCACGGCCGCGATGCGCGCGTCGCCGAGCCATTCGATCATCGTGCGGGTTGGCGGCGTGCCCGTGTGCGGCAGCAGCGCGAACTGCTCGAACACCGATGCGCGGATCGCCGTATGCATGTCGATGTGCCAGCGCACGCTGCCCGCCGGCGCGGCCGCGAAGAACGCGGCGGCCGCGGCTTCGAGCTGCGCGGCGCGCGGCGCTTCGCGGCTCGCCGGCACCTGGGCGTGACGGCCGCTGAACAGGCGATTCAGGTCGTCGTCGAGATAGCGTTCGCCCGCGCGCATCGCCGGCACGTTGCCGAGCACGACGAGCAGCCGGCATGCGAGCGGCAGCGTGCCCGCGGCGAGATCGCGCACGAGCATCGACAGCAGCTCGATCGGCGCGGTCTCGTCGCCGTGCACACCGGCCGACACGAGCACGCTCGCGCGCGCGGCCGCACCGGCATCGCCCGCATCCGGCTCGAGCGCGAGCAGCCCGTCGCCGAGCCAGCGCCAGCGCACCGCGCCGTTCGCACACGCGCCCTCTTTCATCACCGGCGCATCGCCGGCCAGCGTGAACGCGAGGAAGTCGTCGAGCAACGCGGCGGCCGGCATGCGCGCCTCAGCGCTGGAAGTCATACAGCGATCCGACGCGCAGGATCTGCGTGAGCTCGTCGAGCGCCGTGCGCGATTCGTCGAGCAGCGACGGATCGGCGAGGTCTTCCGGCGCGAGACGGTCGCGGTAGTGCTTGTCGATCCACGCGTCGAGCGACGCGAACAGCGTGTCGTTGATCCACACGTTCGACGTGACGGCCGCGCGCTCCGCGTCGTTCAGCACGACGCGCAGGCGCAGACACGCGGGGCCGCCGCCGTTCTTCATGCTTTCGCGCAGGTCGAACACGAGCACGTCGCGAATCGGGCCGTTGCCGGCCGCGAGCCGGTCGAGATACGCGGCGACGTTCCCGTTCTCGCGGCACTCCTGCGGCACGACGAGCACTTGCGAGCCGTCCGCGCGCGACAGCAACTGGCTGTTGAACAGGTACGACGTCACCGCGTCGTTCACGCTCACCGCTGCGTCCGGCACCTCGATCACGTTCAGGCGCGCACCGCGAGCGTCGAGCGCGGCCGTCAGCGTGTCGTAGATCGCCTGCTTGTTGACGAACGCGCGCTCGTGCGTGAACAGCGTGTCGCGGTTGCCGACCGAGATCACGTCGTTGTGGAACACGCCCGCGTCGATCACGTCCGGGTCCTGCTGCGCGTAGACCGTCGCCGTTTCCGCGAGACCGTGGCGATGCGCGACCGCGCGGCTCGCCTCGAACGTCTGGCGCGCCGGGAAGCGCTTCGGCTCCGGCCCGCGGCGATATTCGGCGCGGCCGTACACGAAGAACTCGACACCCGGCTTGCCGTATTCGGCGCAGAAGCGCGTATGGTTCGCCGCGCCTTCGTCGCCGAGCGCCGGCGTGCCCGTCAGCGCGTCGTGCACCGCGAAGTGCACGGGGTCCGCGAACAGCGTCGACAGCGTGCGGCGCGTCGCTTCGTGCTCGATCGCGCGATGCAGCTTGCTGCACAGGTTCGCCGGCGTGAAATGCACGCGACCGTCGCTCGTGTCGGCCGACGGGCTGACGGTTGCCGCGTTCGCGGTCCACATCGCCGACGCCGAGCTCGCCGCGGCGAGCAGTTCGGGCGCCTGCTTCGCGGCCTTCGCGATCACGTCCGCGTCCTTGCCGGAGAAGCCGAGCTCGCGCAACAGGCGCAGCGACGGCCGCTCCTGCGGCGGCAGCACGCCTTGCGCGAAGCCGAGATCCGCGAGCTGCTTCATCTTGCGCAGCCCCTGCTTCGCGGCCGCCTTCGGATTCGCGGCCGACTTCTCGTTGTTCAGCGACGCCACGTTGCCGAACGACAGCCCGGCGTAGTTGTGGGTCGGGCCGACGAGTCCGTCGAAATTGGCTTCTTGTGCGTTCATCGTCGTTCCCTCGATCAGAAATGCAGGCCCGGCGACAGGCTCGCGGGCAAGGTCAGTTGCGTGCTTTCCACCGACGCCATCGGATACGCGCAATAGTCGGCCGCGTAGTACGCGCTCGGCCGATGATTGCCCGAGCGGCCCGTGCCGCCGAACGGCGCGGCCGACGATGCGCCGTTGGTCGGGCGGTTCCAGTTGACGATCCCCGCGCGGATGGTGCGGCGGAAGTGCTCCCATGCGTGCGCGTCGTCGGCGAGCAGCCCGGCGGACAGGCCGAACGCCGTGTCGTTCGCGCGCTCGATCGCTTCGTCGAACGTCGCGTAACGGACGATCTGCGCGAGCGGGCCGAAGTGCTCTTCGTCCGGCAGGTTCGCGACGCCGGTCACGTCGATGATCGACGCGTTCACGAAGCCGAGGCGCGGATCGCGCTGCGTCATCGCGATGATCGGCTTCGCGCCCTGCTCGATCAGGCGCGTCTGCGCATCGACGAGTTTCGCCGCCGCGCGCGCCGAGATCACCGCGCCCATGAACGGCTGCGGATCGGCATCGAACACGTCGGCGGTGATCTTCGACGTGACGTCGGTGAAGCGCGCGAGGAAGCGGTCGCCGAACGCGCCGTGCGGCACGAAGATGCGGCGTGCGCACGTGCAGCGCTGGCCGGCCGACAGGAATGCCGACTGGATCGTATGGTGCACGGCCGCGTCGATGTCCTCGACTTCGCCGATCACGAGCGGGTTGTTGCCGCCCATCTCGAGCGCGAGCACGATTTCCGGACGGCCGCCGAACTGCTTGTGCAGCAGCGTGCCGGTGTCCGAGCTGCCGGTGAAGAACAGCCCGTCGATCTGGCGATGATTCGCGAGCGCGATGCCCGTGTCCTTCTCGCCCTGCACGAGGTTCAGCACGCCGGCCGGCAGCCCGGCGTCGTGCCACACCTCGACGGTTGCGCGCGCAACGCCCGGCGCGAGCTCGGACGGTTTGAACACGACCGTGTTGCCCGCGATCAGCGCCGGCACGATATGCCCGTTCGGCAAATGGCCGGGGAAGTTGTACGGACCGAACACCGCGACGACACCGTGCGGGCGATGGCGCAGCACCGCGACGCCGTCGGCCATGTCCTGGCGCTTCTCGCCGGTGCGTTCCTGGTATGCCTGGATCGAAATGCCGACCTTCGCGGCCATCGCCGCGACTTCCGTGCGGGCTTCCCACAGCGGCTTGCCCGTTTCGCGGCCGATCGCGGTCGCGATCGCTTCCTTGCGTTCGGTGAGCAGCGCGGCGAAGCGCTTGACGATTTCGCAGCGCGCTTCGAAGTCGAGCGCCGACCAGCCGGCGAACGCGCGCCGCGCGCTGGCGACCGCACGGTCGACGTCGGCCGCCGACGCGCTCGCGCCCTGCCACGCGATCGCGTCGGTGCCCGGGTTGCGTGACGCGAAGACGGGGCCCGAGCCTGCGACCCAGGCGCCGTCGATGAAGAGTTCCGTCATGATTCGTTTATCCCTGTTTGACTTTGAGCGGCAGCACGCGGACCGGATCGCCGGCCTTCACGTCGAGCGCGGTGGCATCGTCGGCGGACAGCACGAACGAGCCGTTCGCGACCACGCCCGGCGCGACGCCGACGCGGAAATCGTCGAGCGACGTGTTCGACACGAGCGACTTCGGCGCGCCTTCCCGCGCATCCGGCACGCCGATCGCGACCGGCACGACGACGCTCTCGCGCACCGTGCGCAGGTCGTTCACGTGGCATTCGAGCACCGGCCCCGCGTCGAAGATGTCGACGTGGTTCTGGTAGCGCAGCCCTTCGGCTTCGAGCATCTTGCGGGCCGGCAGCGTGTCGCGGTGCGTGAGGCCGACCGCGTCCTGCGCGTCCTGCGGCAGCAGGTCGACGTACACCGGATAGCGCGGCATCAGTTCCGCGAGGAACGACTTGCGGCCGTGCGAGCTCAGGTAGTCCGCTGCATTGAAGTCGATCTGATAGAAGTGCGAACCGACCGCGCGCCAGAACGGCGACGTGCCGTCTTCGTCGAAGTGGCCGCGCAGTTCCGCGCAGATGCGTTCCGGGAAGCGGTCGCGGAACTGCGCGATGAACATGAACCGCGAGCGCGACAGCAGGCCGCCGACGCCGCCCGTGCGATAGCGCGGGCTCAGGAACAGCGAGCACACTTCCGCGTAGCCCGTCAGGTCGTGCGAGATGTTCAGCGCGGACATGCGCGTCCACACGCCGAGCTCCTGGCTCGCATGCACGACCGTGCTCACGCGATAGTTGTAGAACGGTTGCTCGAGCCCGACCTGCGTCTCGATTCCGCACACGCCCGCAATGTCGCCCGTCTTCGAATCTTCCATCACGAAGAAGTAGCCGGCTTCGCCGGGTGCCGCGTGGCCTGCGAGCGTGCGGCGCGAGCGTTCGATGCGCGCGGCGAGCGCGTCGCGGTCGGGCTTGAACGTGGTCAGGCCCGGCCCGGTTTCCTGCGCGAGCGACACGAGCGCGTCGACGTCGCCCGTTTGTACGACCCGAACGACGATCATGCTGCGTCTCCCTTCGATTCTTCATCGTCGCGGCGATGCAGCGGCACGCAGCGCACGACATCGCCATCCTTCACATCGAGCGCCGCGCGCACGTCGCCGGCGAGCGGTGCATCGCCGGTGGCCGGCAGATCGGCCAGCACGCAGCGGAACGATGCGCCGCTGCCCGTCGACACCATGTACGCGACGTCGCCCTGCTGGCGCGCCGCTTCGCGCACCGTGCGCTCCGCGCCGTGCTTCACGCAGGCGGTGCGGTCGACCTGGGCGGTCAGCACCGGGCCCGCGTCGAAGATGTCGACGAAGCGGTCGGGCTCGAAGCCTTCCTCGAGATGGATGTCGTACGCGAGCAGCGCCGTCTCGTTCGGCTCGCCGAGCACGCGCTGCGCGGCTTCCGGCAACAGCGGCACGTAGAGCGGATACGCGGGCATCACTTCCGCGATGAACGTGCGGCTGCGGCCGCCCGACGCGATGTCGACGTCGGTGAAGTCGCGGCCGAAGAACTTGCGGCCCACCGCTTCCCAGAACGGTGACGCGCCCGTGTTGTCGCTCACGCCGAGCAGCAGCGTGAACACTTCCGGCGTGAAGCGGCGGCGATTCGCGGCGATGTACATCATCCGCGCACGCGAGATCAGGTGCGCGGCCGCGTCGCCGCGCAGCGACGGATCGACGTAGAAGCCGGCCAGCCGGCTCTTGCCGGTCAGCTCGTGCGACATCGTGAGCGCGTGGATCTTGCGGTTCACGTGCAGCTCGCGCGACGCGTGGATCAGTGCGTCGTTGCGGAACGCGTAGAACGGTTCCGAGTAGCCGGCCGCGGCCACGATGCTCGCCGTGCCGAGCAGCTTGCCCGTCGACGAATCCTCGAGCACGAAGAGGTAGAACTCCTCGCCGGCGAAGTCGACGTCCGCGCGAAACGAATCCTCGGAGAGCGCCACGCGCGCTTCGAGCGCCGCGCGGTCGTGCGGCAGCGAGTGCAGGACCGGCTGCGCGGTGCGCGCCATGTGCGCGAGCGCATCGAGATCCGTGAGTTTGCCGGGGCGAACAAATAGCATCGTCGTTCCTGTCTGCGATGGGATGCGCCGATCAGCGCGCGGTGGCTTCCTGGGCCGCGAGCACTTGCTCGACTGCCTTCTCGAAGCGCTTCACGCCTTCGTCGAGCAGGTCGAACGGGATCACCAGCGACGGGACGAAGCGCAGCACGTTCGGGCCGGCGATCAGCATGATCAGGCCGTTTTCGGCGGCGGCGGTGACGAAGTCCTTCGCGCGGCCGTCGAATGCGGCGGTGAGTTCCGCGCCGACCAGCAGGCCCTTGCCGCGGATGTCCTTGAAGATGCCGAAGCGTGCGTTGATGCGTTCCAGCGCGCCCTTCAGCCGCACGCTGCGTTCGCGCACGCCTTCGAGGAGTGCCGGGTCGGCGATCAGTTCGACGACCTTGTCCGCGATCGCCGATGCGAGCGGGTTGCCGCCGTACGTCGTGCCGTGCACGCCGACCTTGAAGTGCGCGGCCAGTTCGTTCGTCGTCAGCATCGCGCCGATCGGGAAGCCGTTGCCGAGTGCCTTGGCGGTCGTCAGGATGTCCGGCGTGACGCCCGTGTCCATGTACGCGTAGAACTGGCCGGTGCGGCCGACGCCCGTTTGCACTTCGTCGAAGATCAGCAGTGCGTCGTTCGCGTCGCACGCTTCGCGCAGTGCCTTCAGGAATGCCGGATCGGCCGGGATCACGCCGCCTTCGCCCTGCACCGGCTCGACGATCACCGCGCAGGTTTTCGGGCCGATCGCGGCCTTCGCGGCTTCGATGTCGTTGAACGGCAGGTGCTTGATGCCTTCCGGCACCGGGCCGAAGCCTTCCGAGTATTTCGGCTGGCCGCCGACGCTGACCGTGAAGAACGTGCGGCCGTGGAACGACTGGACGAACGACACGATTTCGTATTTGTCGGCGCCGTGGCGGTCGAATGCGACGCGGCGGGCGAGCTTCAGTGCGGCTTCGTTCGCTTCCGCGCCCGAGTTCGCGAAGAATGCGCGGTCGGCGAAGGTCAGCGATTCGAGGCGCTTCGCGAGGCGCAGCACCGGCTCGTTCGTGTAGCCGTTGCCGATGTGCCAGAGCTTGCGGCCTTGTTCGTACAGCACCTTCAGCAGTTCCGGGTGGCCGTGGCCGAGCGACGTCACCGCGATGCCGCACGCGAAGTCGACGTACTCGCGGCCGGCCGTGTCCCACACGCGGGAGCCCTCTGCACGGTCCGGCACGAACGGTGCGGGGGAAAATACCGGCACCATCACTTCGTCGAATGTCTGGCGGGTCACGGTCGAGGTCGTCATGGTCGTTCCTTTCGGTTTCGTAAGAGGGTTCAACAGGATCAAGTTTAGGTAAGGGTGACGCAAGCGTCTTGCGGATTTGCGACGGGTTCTATCGGAAGCGGATAGGGAGCTTTATTTTGCCTTCCCGGCGGAGGTTCTCTTTTGTCGGGCCGTTCGGTTTTTTTGGGCGTTTGGGTGGTGGTGCGCCTGCGTTTTCGTGAAGCACCTGCGATCGTGTCGGTCTATTAGCGTCGCCCCTCCGCGGGGCAGCGGTCACTTTTCTTTGTCTTGCCAAAGAAAAGTAACCAAAAGAAAGGCGCCCGGATAACGCATGACCTCCCGGTGCCATGGCCACCGGAGTGGCCACCGCCTAAGTGTCCGCGCCAGGTCAGAACCCGGAGTGGTTCGAGCAATGGGTCCGACACCTCTCAACACCCCGCGGAGCGGTATACCGCCGGCGAGCTCCATCCTCGCTTCGCTCGGCTGCAAGGTACCTCAGTCGCAATGCATGCGCCCGCACGCAATAAAAGCGCCGTACTGATCAGTTCCCCAAATTAGCGAGGCGCCGCTATGCAGCACGACGGTGTCGATTTACTGCATGCATGCGCCATCCGTCGCGATTGCGGAAACCAATAGCGATAGCGTTGAAAATGGGATGGGCGGACCCGTCGGCCGAGCGAAGCGAGGACGGAGCGAGCGGGAGGTATACCGCTCTGTTGGGTGGTGCGTGGTGTCAGACCCATTGCTCGAACCACTCCGGGTTCTTTCCTGGCGCGGACACTTAGGCGGTGGCCACTCCGGTGGCCATGGCACCGGGAGGTCATGCGTTATCTGAGCGCCTTTCTTTTGGTTACTTTTCTTTGGCAAGACAAAGAAAAGTGACCGCTGCCCCGCGCAGGGGCGACGCTAATAGACCGACGCGATAACAGGTGCTTCACGAAAAACGAAGCGCCCCGCAAAAAACTCAATCCTTCCCGCGCTCGACAAGCGCGCCCCCGCGAGGCTCACTGCCGCCGCCAGTCTGCTTCTCGAGCCAAGCCCGCCGATCTTCCCGAGGCGTCACCCCGAACCTTTCGCGGTAAGCATTGGAGAAATGCGCAGCAGAAGAGAACCCGCAAGCGAGAGAGACTTGAACGACCGACTTGCTGGTCCGCTGCAACTGAGTGCGAGCCTTGAGCAACCGAAGATTGAGGTAATACTTGGACGGCATGGCCCCGAGATACTGCCGAAAGAGCCGCTCCAACTGCCGGCGTGAAACGCCAACGAGCCCGGCGATCTCATCGGTAGTCAAAGGATCCTCGACATTGGCTTCCATCAAAAGCAACGCGTCATTGAGCCGAGGATGCCGCTCGCCCGGCGCGGTCACAAACGGAATCCGCTGCCGCTCCTCGCCGCTGCGCAGCGTGCCGGCCCCGAGCGCATCGGCAATCCGCTCCGCGAGATCGGCCCCATGTTCGCGGCCGATCATGGCCAGCATGAAATCGACGGTGGCTTGCCCGCCCGCACAGGTCGCCCGATCGCGATCGATCTCGAAGATCTGCTGCGTGACGATCGACCGCTCGAACTGCTCGGCGAACTGCTGATACGTCTCCCAGTTCACGCTCACGCGATACCCGGAAAGCTGCCCGGCCATCGCGAGCCACCACACGCCGTGGTGAATCCCGGTCACGACCGGCGTGCGCTGCCCGACCCGCGCGAGACTCGCGAGAAACAACCGGTAGTCGGCAAACTGCTGAAACCGCTCCGACACGACGATCAGCCAGTCACACGCGATCGCATCGTTGAACGCCGCATCGGCATGCCACTGCGCGCCGCCGGCGAGCGGCACCGGCCGCCCGTCCCACGAACACACCTGCCAGCGATACAGCAAACGCCCGTCGATCTCGTTCGCGAGATGCAACGCATCGACGATCGGACCCACACCCGACATCGACACGGGCGGCAATGCAACGATCGCCACCTGCGTCGTGCGGGTGGCGCCTGCGGGACGAGACACCGGTACCACGTATGAAACCCGCCCTTCGCGTTACTTGAGACTGCCCGACAGGAACTGCTTCAGACGCTCGCTCTGCGGACGCACGAGCACCTCCTTCGGGTCGCCCTCTTCCTCGGTCCGCCCCTGATGCAGGAACATCACGTGGTTCGACACGTTGCGCGCAAAACCCATCTCGTGCGTGACGACGATCATCGTGCGGCCTTCCTCGGCCAGCTTCTGCATCACCTTCAGCACTTCGCCGACGAGCTCCGGATCGAGCGCCGAAGTCGGCTCGTCGAACAGCATCACGTCCGGATGCATCGCGAGCGCGCGCGCAATCGCAACCCGCTGCTGCTGGCCGCCCGACAGATGCGACGGATACTGCTTCTCGACGCGCGGCGGCAAGCCGACCTTCTCCAGGTACTCGCGCGCACGCTCCTCGGCTTCCTTCTTCGAAATGCCGAGCACGTGCACCGGCGCTTCCATCACGTTCTCGAGCACGTTCATGTGCGCCCACAGATTGAAGTGCTGGAACACCATCGCAAGCTTCGTGCGGATGCGCTGCAACTGCTTGTGATCGGCAACCTCGAGCGCACCGGCGCGGTCGGTCTTCGTGCGCACGGCCTCGCCGTCGACGACGATCTGCCCCGCATTCGGCCGCTCGAGAAAATTGATGCAGCGCAGGAACGTGCTCTTGCCCGACCCGCTGGCGCCGATGATGCTGATGACGTCGCCGGCCTTCGCGTTCAGCGACACGCCCTTGAGCACCTCGTTATCGCCATAGCGCTTGTGAATGTCGACCGCGGCAAGCTTGACGGAAGCGGACGCGCTCGTTTGAGTGATCTCGGCCAACTGGCTCTCCTCGAAGTGAAATCAATGACGGCCGGCCGCGAGATACGCGAGCCAGTGGCGCTCCGCCCGGCGAAATGCCGCGACGAGTGCGAACGATACCGCAAGATAGATCAGCGCGGCGATTCCGAACGACTGGAACGCCATGTAGGTCGCGGAATTGGCGTCGCGCGCGACCTTCAGGATGTCGGGCACGGTCGCCGTGAACGCGACGGTGGTCGCGTGCAGCATCAGGATCACCTCGTTGCTGTACAGCGGCAGCGCGCGGCGCAGCGCCGACGGCAGGATCACGCGGCGGTACATCGTGAACGGCGACATCCCGTATGCGCGCGCGGCCTCGACCTCGCCGTGCGGAATCGCGCGAATCGCGCCCGCGAAGATCTCGGTCGTGTACGCGCAGGTGTTCAGCGCAAACGCGAGAATCGCGCAGTTGAAGCCGCTGCGGAAGAACGCGTCGAGCAGCGAGTGCGACCGCACGAACTCGAGGCTATACATGCCGGTGTACATCAGCAGCAGCTGCACGTAGAGCGGCGTGCCGCGGAACACGTATGTGTAGAACCGCACCGGCATCGACAGCCATTTGTTCTTCGACACGCGCGCGACCGCGAGCGGCACCGCACACACGAAGCCGAGCGAAATCGACGCAACAAGCAGCCACAGCGTCACAGCAAGGCCGGAGAGGCGCTGGCCGTCCCAGTAAAGGAACGCCTTGCCGAATTCCTGGAGGATCTCGATCATAGTTCTGCGTGCCGCACGCCCATGGAATAACGCTTCTCGAGCTGGATCAGCACGAGGTTGGAAACGGTCGTGATCGCAAGGTAGATCAGCGCCGCGACGAGGATGAAGAAGAACATGTTGAACGTGCTCTTGCCGGCGTCCTGCGCGGCCTTCACGACGTCCGCGAGGCCGATGATCGACACCAGCGCGGTCGCCTTCACGAGCACCTGCCAGTTGTTGCCGATGCCCGGCAGCGCGAAACGCATCATCTGCGGAAACATGATCCGCACGAACACGCGCATCCCGCTCATCCCGTATGCGGCGCCGGCCTCGAGCTGGCCGCGCGGCACCGACAGGAACGCGCCGCGAAACGTCTCGGTGAAATACGCGCCGTAGATGAAGCCGAGCGTCAGCACGCCGGCGACGAACGGGTCGATGTCGATCTGGTCCCAGCCGACGAGGTCGGTGAACTGGTTCAGCCAGATCTGGATGCTGTAGAACAACAGCAGCATCAGGACGAGATCGGGCACCGAGCGGATCAGCGTCGTATAACCGGTCGCGATCGCTCGCAACACCCGGTTGTGCGACAGCTTCGCCACCGCGCCGATCAGTCCCAACGCCACCGCAGTGGCGAGCGACAGCACCGACAGCTCGATGGTCTGCACGGTGCCGGCCCACAGGACGGGACCAAAGCCGTAAAGGAACACGCGCGTCTCCAGTGTTGATATGAACACCGGCGCGCATACCTGTCCGGCGCCGGGCTGACGCGGATAGTCGCAAGCGAAATTGATTGCCTCAAATCACCGTACGCGGCATTGCTGCATCGCAGCAATTCTTCCCACCATTTGTGCGCATGGGCTACGCTGCTGTTTCAAAAGGAAAAAACCCGCTCCCTGACAGTCCGATGACACGCGGGGAAGCGGGTTTTTTGCAATTTTCCGGTCGCTTTTTCGATATAGCGCCGGCGGCCGGTTTACCGCCCTTTGAGGATGTCGGAGCGCGAAGTCGTATAGACAAGCCCGTCCGGGCCGAAATGGACGTTGAAGAACGCGTCGGTGTTCACGCCGTCCTCGAGCCAGCGCCAGCTCCATACCGTCTCGGGCTTCAGCGGGTACTGCGCGATGTCGCCCGGCTTGCCGAGCAGGCGCCGCACCTCGTCCTCGTTCATCCCCGGGCGCACCTTCGCGAAGTTCTCGGCGGTCAGCACCTGCGTCGCGCCCAGGTAGAGCCCGTTCGCGTCGAGATCGACGAACCACGTCTGGTTGCCCATCGGCCCGCGCGGATATTCGAGGCGTTTGGAGCCGTCGGTGAAAGTGCGCTCGGTCTCGGGCTTGCCCATCGTGTCGCGCACGTCGGCCTCGGTCGAGACGCCGGCCTTCAGCCCCTTGAGCAGCAGCGGCGCCGGCTTGATCGCAGTGAAGAAGTCCTTGATGCGTTGCACGTCGAGATGGCCTTGCTGGTCGTCGCAGCCGGTCAGCGCCAGCGCGGCGGCCAGCATCGTCACGGGAAGCAGCCGGAAACGAAAAATCATCGGAAGAAATGCGCGTCGAGAAAACACGCGGCAAGGATACCCGCGCTGCGCCAAAAGCGCGAGACGGACCGCACGGCCCGTGTCGCGTTCAATGCGTGGTTTCGGTCTGCCGCTCGGCGTCGCGGCTCGCCGGGTGACGTGCGCGCGATTCGGCCGGAACCCCGGCCGGCGCCCCGCTGATGCGGCGCCGCGTGCGCACGAGTTCGGCAAGCTGCCACGAACCGAGCGCGAGGCACCCGAACAGCACCTCGCGGCCGCGCTTGACCAGCGCAAGCGACAGCGCGGTGTCGCGATCGACACCGAACATCTGCGCGAGCAGCACGACGGTCGCCTCCTGCACGCCGAGGCCGCCAGGCACCATGAACGCCGCATGCCGCACGGCCTGCGTCATCGCCTCGATCGCGATCGCGCCGCCGATCGACACCGGATGGCCGAGCAGCGCGAGCGCCCAGTAGATTTCGAGCGCGCCGAGCACGTAGCCGGCCAGCTGCCAGAAGAACGCGCTGAACAGCAGCGCCGTGCGCGACATCAGCGCGTCGATGTCGGCATCGAGCCGCCGGCCGTCGACGCCCTGCAGCAACCGGTGCGAATCGCCGAGCAGACGCCCGGCGAACCGCTCGATCGCATGGAAGATTCCGCCGCGCCGCATCAGCACGACGCCGAGCACCGGCAACGGCAGCGTCAGCAGCAGCGCCAGCCCGATCGTGCCGCCGCCCATGTCGTGCGTGGTCGCGAGCAGCAGCACGAGGCCGAGCGCCGCGAACGCGTACTGGACGACGATCGTCACCAGCACCTCGACGATCACCGACGCGGTCACGCGGCTCGCGTCGGGCACCTGCCAGCGCGCCAGCCGGATCCCGACCAGCTCGCCGCCGATGCCGACCACCGGCAGCAGCCGGTTCACGGCCTCGCGCACGGTCGCGATCCACCACAGGAACGGCAGCGACGCGCGCCGGTCGAGCAGCTGATGCCACGCATACGCATCGAGCAACAGCGGCAGCGCGTGGAACGGCACGAGCCACAGCAATGCGAAGCCGGCGCGCTCGAGCATCTGCGTCACGTCGCCGATGCCTTCGTGCAGCCCCAGCGCGAGCAGGATCCCGATGCCGATCGGCCAGCCGAGCCATTTGATCCACTTCGTCATGACGGCTGCGCCCCCGCTTCGCGCGACGCTCGCACGCCGCGCGGCGCCGCACGCTGGCCGAACACATCCGCAAACCCGCCGGTCGCGACACCGGCCGCCTGCAGCGCGGCCGCGACGCGCGGCGACAGCAGTGCGTCCAGCTCGTCGACCGGACGGTAACCGGCCATCGTCGGCGTGATCGGGCCGTCGCCGGCCTCGGCCGGATGACAGTAGATTTCGCCGACGCCGGCCGGCAGCGCGGCGAGCGCGTCGAGCAGCACGGCTTCGTCCATCGCGCCCGTATGCTCGATTCCGACCACGTAGTCGTTGTGCGCGAGCCCCGCGCGGTCGAGCCGCGCGCGCACCAGCGCGATCCACGGCTTGAGCAGCGCGGGCGCGCTCGTTTCGTAAGGCAGCCGCACCGCACGCAAACCGTAGTCGCGGCCGATCTCGATGATCAGCGACAGCACGGTCGGATGCAGATGGAAATGCTTGTGCGCGTTCACGTGGTCGAGCGGCAGGCCGCTCGCCGCGAACGCGTCGAACTGCGCGCGGATCTCGCGGCGCAGCTGCGCACGCACGTGCGGCAGGAAGAAGAAACGGCAGCCGTCCTTCGCCATCGCGTCGCCGAAGCGCCCGTCGGGGCCGACGAGCGCGGGAATGTCACGGGCAGGCAGCGTGGCGGGGCCGTCCGCGAGCACCAGATGCAGGCCGACGGCGAGCGACGGCAGCCGCCGCGCGCGTTCGATCGCATCCTGCGCCGCGGGCGCGCCGACCATCAGGCTCGCGGCGTTCAGCACGCCGTCGCGATGCGCGCGCTCGACCGCCGCGTTGACGCGCGGATGCAGCCCGAAGTCGTCCGCGGTGAAGATCAGCGCCCGCGCCGCCCGCTGCGTCGTCACGAATCAGGCCTCGTGCGCGCGCAGGAAGCGGAAGAACTCGACGCCTTCGCGCAGCCGGCGCTTCATCATGTCCCAGCTCGTCAGCATCTCGCGGACGATCTCCCAGATCTTCGACGGACGGAAGTAGAACTGCCGATAGAACTGCTCGAGATGGTGATAGATCTCGTCGCGCGACAGGTGCGGATAGCCGATCGCCGCGAGCTGCACGCCTTCCTTGCTGACCAGGTTGATGGTCTTGTTCTCTTCCATCCAGCCGTTCTCGACGGCCTGCTTGTACAGCGTCGTGCCCGGATACGGCGCGGCGAGCGACACCTGGATCGTGTGCGGATTGATTTCCTTCGCGTACTCGATCGTCTTCTTGATGGTGTCCTGCGTCTCGCCCGGCAGCCCGAGGATGAACGTGCCGTGGATCTTGATCCCGAGCTTCTTGCAGTCCGCGCTGAAGCGGCGCGCGAAATCGGTGCGCACGCCCTTCTTGATGTTCACGAGGATCTGGTCGTCGCCGGACTCGAAGCCGACCAGCAGCAGGCGCAGGCCGTTTTCCTTCATGATCTTCAGCGACTTGTACGGCACGTTCGCCTTCGCGTTGCACGACCACGTCATGCCGAGCTTGCCCAGACCGACGGCGATCGCTTCGGCGCGCGGCAGGTCGTCGGTGAAGGTGTCGTCGTCGAACATCAGTTCCTTCACTTCCGGCATGTTGTCGCGGATCCACTTCGCTTCCGCGAGCACGTTCTCGACCGAGCGCGTGCGGTAGCGATGGCCACTGACCGTCTGCGGCCACAGGCAGAACGTGCAGCGCGACTTGCAGCCGCGGCCCGTGTAGATCGATACGTACGGATAGTTCAGGTAGCCGATGAAGTAGTTGTCGATCTTCAGGTCGCGCTTGTAGACGGGCGCGACGAACGGCAGTTCGTCCATGTTCTCGAGAATCGGACGCGCTTCGTTGTGCTCGATCGAGCCGTCCTTCGCGCGCCAGCTCAAGCCCTTGATCTCCGCGAACGGCTTGCCTTCGGCGAGTTCCTTGCAGGTGTAGTCGAATTCCTCGCGGCACACGAAGTCGATTGCGTCGCTTGCCGTCAGCGAGTTGTGCGGATCGACCATCACCTTCGCGCCGACCATGCCGACCAGCATCGACGGCTTCATCTTCTTCAGGTCCTGCGCGAACATCGCGTCGGTCGGGAACGACGGCGTGCTCGTGTGGATGATCACGAGGTCGTAGTCGTTGGCGATCTTCAGCGTTTCCTCGACCGACAGCCCGTCGGCCGGCGCGTCGACGACGCGGCTGCCCGGCACGAGCGCGGCCGGCTGGGCAAGCCACGTCGGGTACCAGAAGGAACGGATTTCGCGCTTCGCCTGATAGCGCGAGCCGGCTCCGCCGTCGAAGCCGTCATACGAAGGGGCCTGCAAGAACAGCGTTTTCATGAATGCTCCGGTAGCCTGCATAGTTCGATTCGTTTCAACGATTCAGTCAATCAACCGCGGGCCGCCGTGCCGGCGCCCGCCTCTCTGTCATGTCGCGTCGCGCGGCCGTGCCGCGCGGCGCGTCTCGGCCCGCAGGCCGGATTCGTCCGGGAACGGGCGCATGCCGGTTCCCCGTGGCGCGTACGCCGGTACGCTAGCGGCCGTCCGCGCCTTCCGCCACCGCCGCCGCGCGCTCGCCGCCGACGACCGTCATCCGTGCGCCGCGCCACACGACGTGCGTGCCGAACGCGGCCGCGAGCCATTCGAGCGCAAGCAGCGTATCGCGCACCGCGACGAGCGGCAGGTCGCGCCAGAACGCGCGCCAGCCGTCCTCGCCGCGCGCGTGCAGCACGAGCCGCCCGAACGTGCCCGCGATGGCCGCGCCGGCCGCGAGCGTGCCGGCGACCGTGCCGTCCAGCCGCAGCGCGAGCGCCGCGCCGATCGCGAGCCACGGCGCGGTAAACGTGATGAACAGGAACGCGAAGCCAGCCGGGTTCAGCGAACGGATCGTGCGCAGCCAGCGCGTCTCGCGGTGCCAGAGCGGCCCGAACGACGGCTCGATCACGTCGGTCGCGACCTCGACCTCGGACAGCACGGTGCGGCGCCCGCGGCGGCGCGGCAATTCGGCCAGCCAGAAATCGTCGGCGAGTTCGTCCTTCAGCGCGGGCAAGCCGCCGATCCGGTCGAGCGTGTCGCGCGTGAGCGCGAGCGTCGCGCCGAAGCCGAAGCGGCTCGAGCGGCCGAGATGCGCGATCCGCACCGACGGCGCGAACCACGCGTCGACGAACTGCGCGCCGATCCGCGTCCAGAAGCCGCCGACGCTGCGCGCATGATACAGGCACGTGACGACGCCGACCGACGCGTCGGCGAGCGGCGCCGTCACGCGCTCCAGATAGTCGGGCTTCACCGCGATGTCACTGTCCGCGATCACGATGCGGCCGTACTTCGCGCGTTCGGCGAGATTGATCAGGTTGCTGACCTTCAGGTTCTTGCCGTGCACGCGCGCATCGACCACGAGCGTGATGTCGCACTCCGGATAGTCGGCGCGCAGCCGCTCGACGACGGCGATCGCCGGATCCGACGCCGACGCGACCCCGAACAGCACTTCGTGGCGCGGGTGGCGCTGCTCGCAGAACGTCGCCAGGTTCTCGTACAGGTGCGGCTCCGCGCCGCACAGCGGCTTGAGCACGCTGACGGGCTCGAAGCCGTCGCGCGCGGCGGTGCGCGGCGTGTGCGGGCGCGGTGCGAACGCCGCGACGAGCGCATAGCCGGCCGCGGCCAGCGTGAACGCGGTCAGCAGCCAGTCGAGCAGCGTGACGGTCGGCATCATGCGCGACGCCCCCCGGCGACCCGGGCGCCACGCCGATCGATCGAATCGGGTTGAACGTGATGGGAAATTCCGACAGCAACGAACGCGGGCACGACCCGACTCCTTGTTCCAGCAGCGTCTGTGTAGGGAGGCACGGCCCGTTTCGCGAAAAAGCGGCCATGCCCGGCTTCGCGTGGCACATCCTCGCGCGCGGCCCGGACGGGATGCGGGAAGATTCGAATGGCGACCATCGGCACAACAGGGCAAGCGCGGATTTTAGCAGTCCGCGTGCACCCGCGCTCGGCGCCTGGTGAAACGCACTGGTGCGATTTCGGCAAAGCTGCGGGGCCGGTGAACCATTCTGGTGCAACCGCGTTCACGTTAGCGTAAGCGCTTTGCAGGCGTATTGCAGTCTTGAAAATCAAACGTTTCGTGCAAATTTGTACGTCGATGCGAAGACACGCCCAATCGCCGTAAAGATCGGTAATTATTCGGCGATTGGATCGATTTTTGCAACGATCGCAATGCGCTGCCTTGCACCCCTGAAAGGCGCATGGGTATCCGCGCGCCGCCAGCGCGTTCCGGAACCCTTTGGCAAAATCGTCGGCATCTGTTGCGCATGCGCATCACCGCGCCCCCTCCCCTTCGAAGGCCACCCGATGATTCCGTTTTCCGTACTCGACCTCGCCCCCATTCCCGCCGGCGCCGACGCTGCACAGGCGTTCCGCAACACCGTCGACCTCGCGCAACATGCGGAACGGCTCGGCTACCGGCGCTACTGGCTCGCCGAGCATCACAACATGCCGGGTATCGCGAGCGCCGCCACCGCGGTCGTGATCGGCCATGTCGCGGGCGCGACGAAGACGATCCGCGTCGGCTCGGGCGGAATCATGCTGCCGAATCACGCGCCGCTCGTGATCGCCGAGCAGTTCGGCACGCTCGCGTCGCTGTATCCGGGGCGCATCGATCTCGGGCTCGGCCGCGCGCCCGGCACCGACCAGACCACGTCGCGCGCACTGCGCCGCGACCTGATCGGCAGCGCCGATTCGTTCCCGGACGACGTCGCCGAGCTGCAGCGCTATTTCGCGGAACCGGTGCCCGGCCAGCGCGTGCGCGCGGTGCCCGGCGCGGGGCTCGACGTGCCCGTGTGGCTGCTCGGTTCGAGCCTCTTCAGCGCGCAGCTGGCCGCGATGCTCGGGCTGCCGTTCGCGTTCGCGTCGCACTTCGCGCCCGACTACCTGATGCGCGCGCTGGAGATCTACCGCGCGCAATACCGGCCGTCGGCCGCGTGGCCGAAGCCGCATGCGATGGTCGGCGTGAACGTGTTCGCGGCCGATACGGACGACGACGCGCGGCGTCTGTTCACGTCGCTGCAGCAGCAGTTCATCAACCTGCGCCGCGGCACGCCGGGCAAGCTGCCGCCGCCCGTCGACGTGCTGGAGGCGAGCGAGTTCGAACTCGCGAACGTCGCGCATGCACTGTCGTTCGCGGCCGTCGGCTCGCGCGATACCGTGCGCGACAAGCTGCGCGAGCGGATCGCACAGACGGGCGCGGACGAGCTGATCATCACCGCGCAGATCTACGATCACGCGGCGCGCGTGCGCTCGTTCGAGCTCGCCGCGCAGATCCGCGACGAACTCGCGAACGAAACCCGCTGAGCGCACGCGCGTGCCCGCGCCGGCACGTTCGCCGCTGCGCTACTGCGCGTGCGCGGCGCCCATTCCGTCGAGCAGTGCCTTGTGGAACGCGTCCGGATCCTGGATCTGCGGCGCATGCCCGAGCGCGGGGAATTCGACGAGCTGCGCGCCGGGAATCGCCGCCTGCGTGCGCTTCGCCAGTTCCGGGTAACGGCCGAGCTTCGCGTGCACGTCGGGCGGCGCGACGTCCTTGCCGATCGCGGTCGTGTCCTTGTCGCCGATCAGGAGCAGCGTCGGCACGCGGATCGCGCCGAGCTCGTACACCACCGGCTGCGTGAGGATCATGTCGTACAGCAGCGCGGAATTCCATGCGACCGCGTCGCGGCCCGGGCCGCGATACATGCCGGCGAGCATCTGCACCCAGCGTTCGTACGACGGCGCCCACTTGCCCGCGTAGTAGGTCGCCTGCTCGTAGCGGCGGATGCCTTCGGCATTGGTCTTCAGCTCGCGCGCGTACCAGTAGTCGACGGACAGCGGCGGCACGCCGAGCGCCTTCCAGTCCTCGAGGCCGATCGGATTCACCAGCACGAGCTGGTCGGTCGCCTTCGGATACATCAGCGCATAGCGCATCGCGAGCATCCCGCCCGTCGAATGGCCGACGAACGTCGCCGACTTCACGCCGATCGACTCGAGCAGCGCGTGCGTGTTGCGCGCCAGTTGCTGAAAGCTGTACTGGTAGCGCTCGGGCTTCGACGACTTGCAGAAGCCGATCTGGTCCGGCGCGATCACGCGATAGCCGGCATGGCTCAGCACGCCGATCGTGTCCTCCCAGGTCGCCGCGCAGAAGTTCTTCCCGTGCAGCAGCACGACCGTGCGGCCGTTCGGGTGCGCCGGCTGCACGTCCATGTAGACCATCTCGAGGGTTTCGCGCTGCGACACGAACGCGTAGCGGTGCTCCGGCTCCGGATACGCGAAACCTTCCAGGCGCGGGCCGTACGCGGGCCCGTCGTTGCCGGCGGGCGCCGCGACTGCGGCCGCGGCCGGCGTCGCGCAGGCCGCGGCGACGCCCGCGCCGAGCACGGCGGCGCGGGCAAGGGACAACATCTTGCAAATCGAAGGCATGGCGCTCACGGTAAGGGGGAAACGCATGCGGGCCGCCGGCATGCAGGCATCCGGCGGCCTCGCGCCCCGCGATTCTACGCGGTCGGGCTGACGACGGCGCGCAACAGTCGCCCGCCGCACGACTTCCGCGCGCGCGACGATCTCGGGTATCGTGTGACGTGACCCTGAAACGCCTGCAGGCGCATATCCATGAAAAACGTCCTCAGCATTCAGTCGCACGTCATCTACGGCCACGCCGGCAACAGCGCGGCCGTGTTCCCGATGCAGCGCCTCGGCGTCAACGTCTGGCCGCTCAACACTGTCCAGCTGTCGAACCACATGCAGTACGGCCACTGGGCCGGCAGCGCGATCGATGCCGCGAAGATGGAGCAGCTCGTCGACGGCGTCGCCGCGATCGGCGCGCTCAAGCGCTGCGATGCGGTGCTGTCCGGCTTCGTCGGCTCGCCGGCGCAGGCGCGCGCGACCGTCGAGATCGTGCGCGCGGTGAAGGCGATGAACCCGAACGCGTGGTACTTCTGCGATCCGGCGATGGGCCAGACGGGCGGCATCCGGCCCGAGCCCGGCGTCGAGGAATTCATCGTGCAGGAAATGCCGGCGCTCGCCGACGGCATGTCGCCGAACCACACCGAGCTGCAGAAGCTCGCCGGGCGGCGCATCGAGTCGGTCGCCGAAGCCGTCGACGCGTGCCGCGCGCTGATCCGCCGCGGCCCGCAGATCATCCTCGTCAAGCACCTGCACGACCGCAACAGCCCGGCCGACCGCTTCAACATGCTCGCCGTCACCGAAACCGAGGCATGGATCGGCCAGCGCCCGCTGTATGCGTTTCCGCGCCACCCGGTCGGGGTCGGCGATCTCACCAGCGCGATCTTCGTCGCGCGGCGGCTGCGCGGCGACTCCGTGCGCGCGGCGTTCGAGCACACCCTCGCGGCCGTGCACGCTGTCGTGAAGGCGACCTACGATGCGCGCCGCTACGAGCTCGAGCTCGTCGCCGCGCAGGACGAAATCGCGCGGCCGAGCGAATGGTTCGGCGCGTGGGTGACCGACGCCTGACGCGTACGCATCGCCAACCTCGTCGCCGCTCCCCGCTGCTCCCCGCTGCTCCCCGCTGCTCCCCGCCGTTCTCCGCCGTTCTCCGCTCCTCCGGCGTGCGATGCGCCGCCCGCCTCGCCTCTCGCCTCTCGCCTCTCGCCTCTCGCCTCTCGCCTCTCGCCTCTCGCCTCATCCCCGCAGTCCCCCAGCCCCCAAGTCCCGCATCAACGCACCGCCGGCCGAGTGCAATCCGATCCGCGCGTGCAAACGTTTCCGGACTTCACAGGAATGACACCGAATCCCCGCTATGCTCGCGGCGGCGCGACCGGCGCAGCCGCATCCTGCGACCCGGGCGCGTCCGCCTTTGTCCGCATGTCCCGCCAACCGGCTCCCCTTTACGCACGATAACGACCATGACCCGATCGAACCGTCGTGACTTCCTGCGCGTTGCCGCCGGCACTGCCGGCGCCGCCGCGCTGAACCTGTTCCCGCCCGTGATCCGCGATGCGCTCGCCATTCCCGCGAACCGCCGTACCGGCACGATCCGCGATATCGAACACATCGTGATCCTGATGCAGGAGAACCGCTCGTTCGACCACTACTTCGGCACGATGCGCGGTGTCCGCGGTTTCGGCGACCCGCGCCCGCTGCGCCTCGCGAACGGCAAGTCGGTGTTCCACCAGCCGGTCGGGCCGGCCGAGCTGCTGCCGTTCCACCCGGGCGCCGACAAGCTCGGCATGCAGTTCCTGCAGGACCTGCCGCACGGCTGGCAGGACATGCACGCCGCGTGGAACAAGGGCCGCTACGACCAGTGGGTGCCGAACAAGGGCACCACGACGATGGCGTACCTGACGCGCGACGACATCCCGTTCCACTACCAGCTCGCGGACGCATTCACGATCTGCGACGCGTATCACTGCGCGATCCCGAGCTCGACCGACCCGAACCGCTACTACATGTGGACCGGCTACGTCGGCAACGACGGCACGGGCGGCGGCCCGGTGCTCGGCAACGAGGAAAAGGGCTACGGCTGGACGACCTATCCGGAAGTGCTCGAGCAGGCCGGCGTGTCGTGGAAGATCTACCAGGACGTCGGCACTGGCCTCGACGCGAACGGCTCGTGGGGCTGGACGCAGAACCCGTACATCGGCAACTACGGCGACAACTCGCTGCTTTACTTCAACCAGTACCGCACCGCGCTGCCCGGTACGCCGCTGTACGACAAGGCGCGCACCGGCACCAACATCAGCGCCGGCGGCACGCTGTTCGACGTACTGCAGCAGGACGTGAAGAACGGCACGCTGCCGCAAGTGTCGTGGATCTGCGCGCCGGAAGCGTATTCGGAACATCCGAACTGGCCGGCCAACTACGGCGCGTGGTACATCGAGCAGGTGCTGAAGGTGCTCGTGTCGAACCCGGACGTGTGGAGCAAGACCGCGCTCTTCATCACCTACGACGAGAACGACGGCTTCTTCGACCACGTGCCGCCGCCGTTCGCGCCGCAGTCGCGCGACAACGGCCTGTCGACGGTCGCGACGACCAACGAGGTATTCACCGGCGACGCATCGCACATGGCCGGCCCGTACGGGCTCGGGCCGCGCGTGCCGATGCTCGTCGTGTCGCCGTGGACCAAGGGCGGCTGGGTCTGCTCGCAGACCTTCGATCACACGTCGCTGCTGCAATTCATCGAAGCGCGCTTCGGCGCGCAGTATCCGGTGACGGCCGCCAACGTGTCGCCGTGGCGCCGCGCGGTATGCGGCGACCTGACGTCGGCGTTCGACTTCGCGACCGCCGACGCCGCATGGCCGACGCTGCCCGACACGAGCGGCTACGCGCCGCCCGACCGCCTGCGCCACCCCGACTACATCCCGGTGCCGCCGGTCGCGCAGCAACTGCCGAAACAGGAGGCCGGGCTGCGTCCGGCGCGCGCGCTGCCGTACGAGCTGTTCGTGCACGGCCGCGTCGAAGCCGCGAGCGGCCGGTTCCGGCTGACCTTCGCGAACACGGGCCGCGCGGGCGCGGCGTTCCAGGTGCAGTCGCGCAACCGCGTCGACGGCCCGTGGGCGTACACGGTCGAAGCCGGCAAGCGGATCGCCGACACGTGGAGCGCCGCCGCGTCGCTCGGCCTGTACGACCTCGACGTGTACGGCCCGAACGGCTTCTACTGCCACTTCCGCGGCCCGGTCGCGACCGGCGTCGGCAGCGCGAACGCGAATCCCGAGGTGATCTACGGCTACGACGTCGCGAACGGCAACATCACGCTGCGCCTGATGAACCGCGGCCACAAGGCCGTGCGGCTCAAGGTGACGAACGCGTACGGCGACGGCGGCGCGCGCACGTTCGAGCTCGCGCCGGGCGCGCACGTCGACGACTACTGGGATCTGCGCGGCAGCCACGGCTGGTACGACCTGACCGTCAGCGACGGCCGCCTGCTCGGCTTCCTGCGCCGCTTCGCGGGCCACGTCGAGACCGGCCGCCCGAGCACCAGCGACCCGGCGATCCGCACGAGCGCGTCGCACGACGCCGCCGAAACCGCGTCGGACGCGCTGTCCGACTGACGATGGCGCATGCGGCGCGGCCTCCCGCGGGGCCGCGCCGCGCGCCCCGCCCTGCCTCCCGTCCGCTCGTGACGGGAAACTCCCGATACCGGCCGCCCGTGCTCGCGCGGAAGCTATGCGCAAATCCGCATCGAATGCGCGGCAAATTGCCAAGACCCGTGCATATCGGCGACCTATATATCGAGGCGATCGGGGCTCCTCGCCGAGCCTGACGGGAGATTGTTCCGGGAATCATCAGCATGCCAAGCTCCCCGCCCGATTCCGAGAAGCGGTCGAACCGCCCGCCCGTCGCACGTGCCCGGCCTGCCGGCTGCGTGCGGTACCCACCCGCTGGTGTAGAACAAGAGGAACGAACATGAAATTCCGTCATTCCCTGTTGTCGGTATCGGTCGTATCCGCGGTAGCCCTCCTCTCGCAACACGCCGCGCAGGCCGCCGACGCGACCGACGTGAAGGTCGGCTTCGCCGCGCCGCTCACCGGCGTGAACGCCGGCTACGGCAAGGACCTGCAGAACGGCGTGCAGCTCGCGCTCGACGATGCGACCGCGCAGAAGGTGCAGATCGCCGGCAAGCCCGCGCACTTCAACCTCATCGTGCAGGACGACCAGGCCGACCCGCGGATCGGCGTGCAGGCCGCGCAGGCGCTCGTCGACCAGAACGTGTCGGTGGTGGTCGGCCACTTCAACTCGGGCACGACGATTCCGGCGTCGGTGGTCTACGACAAGGCCGGCATCCCGGTGATCGACCCGGCCGCCACCAACCCGACGCTCACGTCGCGCGGGCTCGCGAACATGTTCATGGTGATCGCGACCGACGGCCAGAACGCGGGCAACGCGGGCAAGTACGCGGTCGACGTGACCAAGGCGAAGCGCATCGCGATCATCGACGACCGCACCGCGTTCGGCCAGGGCGAGGCGGACGAGTTCGAGAAGGCGGTGAAGGCGGCCGGCGGCAACATCATCGGCCGCGAGTTCACCAGCAACCAGGCGGTCGACTTCCGCGCGCAGATCACGAGCCTGAAGGGCAAGAATCCCGACCTGATCTTCTTCGGCGGGCTCGATTCGCTCGCCGCGAACTTCATCAAGCAGATGCGCCAGCTCGGGCTGAACGCGCAGTTCGTCGGCGGCGGCGGCGTGAAGGACAACGAGTTCATCAAGATCGCCGGCCCGGCCGCGGAAGGCGCGATGGCGTGGGAATACGGGCGTCCGCTCGACGAGCTGCCGCAAGGCAAGGACTTCGAGCAGCGCTTCAAGAAGCGCTTCGGCGTCGACGTGCTGTCGTACGCGCAGTTCGGCTACGACGCCGCGTGGGCCGCGATCAAGGCGATGCAGGCGGCCAACTCGACCGATCCGAAGGTCTATCGCCCGGCGCTGAAGAAGATCGACTTCGAAGGCGTCACCGGCCGCATCTCGTTCGCGAACGACGGCTCGCTGAAGAGCGGGATGTCCACGCTGTACCAGGTGAAGAACGGCGCGTGGAAGACGATCGTGACGAAGGGCGGTTGATCCGGGAAGGAATCGGCGGCCCGGGCAGCCGGGCCGGCCCGCGTGAGGCGGCAGCGGGAACGCTGCCCCACGCCCTCTCGCCCCGCGATGCGGGAACGGCCGGGTGCGACGCGCAGAAACAACCGCCCGGCCGTGGATCGAGCAGCGTAGTCGGCGCGACCTCATACGATGTCCGACGTTCAGGCGGCGCTTGTCACGGCCCGCGACGGTACGCGGGCCGTGACGACGGCTACACGCTCCGTCAGCCGGCCTGCGTATCGCGTTCCGCTTCGGCCGCCTCGTGCGCGCGGCGCAGCCGCTCGCGGCTGTTGGTCAGGTGCGTGCGCATCGCGGCGCGCGCGGCCTCCGGGTCGTGACGCGCGATCGCCTCGTAGATGTCCTCGTGCTCGTGGTTGAGCCGACCGACGTAGCGCTCGAGATCGTCGCCGGCGAAGCGCGCCGAATTCACGCGCGTGCGCGGGATGATCGACGCGCCGAGCTGCGTCATGATGTCGACGAAATAGCGGTTGCCGGTGGACTGCGCGATCTGCAGGTGGAACTGGAAGTCGAGTTGCGCGGTGTCGCGGCCGCCGCCCGCCCCCGATGCGATCGCATCGAGCGCGCGCCGCAACGCGGCCAGGTCGCTGTCGTTCGCGCGCTGCGCGGCGAGGCTCGCGCATTCGCTTTCGAGGCTGATCCGCAATTCGAGCACCGCGAGCACGTCGCGCAGCGTCATGATCGTCGCGGGATCGATGCCGAGCGTCTGGCGGCGCGACGGCTCGAGCACGAAGCTGCCGATGCCATGGCGCGTCTCGATGAGGCCGCTCGCCTGCATCCGCGAGATCGCTTCGCGCACGACCGTGCGGCTGACGCCCTGCGCCGCCATGACTTCGGTTTCGGTCGGCAGCTTGTCGCCGGGACGCAGCGTGCCGTTTTCGATCTGCGCGGTCAGCGCGTCGACGACATCTTGTGCGAGGCTGCGTGCGCGACGGCGCGGCGCTGCGGGAAGCGTGGGCACGGACATGAGGCCGGTTCCTTGTTGAATGATCGTAATGTGAGCCGAGGGTTTACGCGGGGTTTGAGCGAACGCCGATGATTCATTATACTGCGTCACAAGTCATCCGACGACTGATGATCTCGGCACGGATCTCCTGTTGACCGCGGCAAGCGCGCTGCGCGAGCCGGGTTCCGTAGTCGCGATCGACCGGCGGTCGTACTTCAGCACGCCTGCCGGCGCCCGGTTTCGCGGTCCGCCGAAGCGCGCCTGTGCGCTTGCTCCGGTTCGCCGCGGCACCGGCATCGAGCTGGTCGCCCCACCCTTTCGGGTTGCTGTCGACATGCGGGGCTTGCGCGCCGCGCACGTCGGTTGTCGAATGATCGCACCTCCCGCCGCGCGCGGCAAAGCTTTTGCCGCACGGCATCGCTCACTCTTTCGCCATCGCCGCCATGAACGCCGTCACTGCCTCGCCTTCCCATGACACGCCGCGCATCGTCGACCTGCAAGCCATTCCGGTCGCCGGCCACGACAGCATGCTGCTCAACCTGAGCGGCGCGCACGGCCCGTTCTTCACCCGCAACCTCGTGATCCTGAAGGACAGCGCGGGCCGGACCGGCGTCGGCGAAGTGCCGGGCGGCGAGAGCATCCGCCGCACGCTCGACGACGCGCGCGCGCTCGTCGTCGGCCAGCCGGTCGGCAACTACCATGCGGTGCTCAACGACGTACGGCGCACGTTCGCCGACCGCGACGCGAGCGGCCGCGGACTGCAGACGTTCGACCTGCGCACGACGATCCACGCGGTCACCGCGCTCGAAGCCGCGCTGCTCGACCTGCTCGGCCAGCATCTCGGCGTGCCCGTCGCGGCCCTGCTCGGCGAAGGACAGCAGCGCGAGCGCGTCGAGATGCTCGGCTACCTGTTCTTCGTCGGCGACCGCACGAAGACCGCGCTGCCGTATCGCGACGGCCGCGGCGCGACCGACGACTGGACGCGCGTGCGCGACGAAGCCGCACTGACGCCCGAGCAGGTCGTGCGACTCGCCGAAGCCGCGCATGCGCGCTACGGGTTCAACGATTTCAAGCTGAAGGGCGGCGTGTTCGAAGGCGCGCGCGAGGTCGAGGCAGTGACCGCGCTGGCCGAGCGCTTCCCGGACGCCCGCGTGACGCTCGATCCGAACGGCGCGTGGTCGCTCGACGAGGCCGTGCGGCTGTGCCGCGACCTGCACCACGTGCTCGCGTATGCGGAAGATCCGTGCGGTGCGGAAAACGGCTACTCGGGCCGCGAGGTGATGGCCGAATTCCGCCGCTCGACCGGGCTGCCGACCGCGACCAACATGATCGCGACCGACTGGCGCCAGATGGGCCACGCGGTGCAGTTGCAGGCCGTCGACATTCCGCTTGCCGACCCGCACTTCTGGACGATGCAGGGCTCGGTGCGCGTCGCGCAGATGTGCCGCGACTGGGGCCTCACGTGGGGCTCGCATTCGAACAACCACTTCGACGTGTCGCTCGCGATGTTCACGCACGTCGCCGCCGCGGCGCCCGGCCAGGTCACCGCGATCGACACGCACTGGATCTGGCAGGACGGCGAACGCCTGACGCGCGAGCCGCTGAAGATCGAGAACGGGCTCGTGGAAGTGCCGAAGCGGCCGGGTCTCGGCATCGACATCGACATGGATGCGGTCGCGGTGGCACACGAGCTGTACAAGCAGCACGGGCTCGGCGCGCGCGACGATGCGGCAGCGATGCAGTATCTGATTCCGGGATGGACGTTCAACAACAAGCGTCCGTGCCTCGTGCGCTGAGCGCGGCACGCACCGGGCGGCGAGTCCGCCCGGCCGGCAGACGATGCGCCGGGTGCCGACGAATCAGTACCAGGCCGGCCGAACCTAGCCGGCCGCACCTACCCGGCCAGCCCGATCCCCCGCGCCATCCCCGACGCGGCGAACACGATCACCATCACGAGCAACGCCTGCCAGTGGCCGATCCGCACGTAGGTTCGCGCACGGCCCAGGTCGGGCATCTGCCGCTTGCGCGCGGCGATGCGCCAGCGGATCAGCCCGAGCATCGGCACGATCTCGAGCAGCAGGATCAGCACCAGTGCGGTCATCTTCAGGTGAAAGAGCGGCTCGTGAAGGTAATACGCCGAGCCTTTCTCGAAGCCGCCGAACGCACGCATGAGCCCCGTCGCGATCAGCACCAGCGCGGACACGCCCCACACCGCATCGGCCTTGAACACGCCCGGCAGGTCGGCGGCCTGCGCCGACGCGATGACCCGGCGCAGCGCGCGGTTGCGCCCCGCGATCGCCGCGAACGCGACGCCGAACGCCATCAGATGAACAGCTGCGAGCAACCAACGGACGATCATTGCGCCTCCTTGTCGCCCGCGCGCCGCGCAGGCCTTGTCAGACGATCTGCTTGAGCGCCGCGTCGAGCGCGAGCACCGCGACGCGGTCGCCCTCGGTCGCGACCGGCGCGCGCATCACGATCTGCCGGTTGTGGCCGACGGCCGCCGGCGAATCCCACAACAGCTCCACCTTGGGCCGCCGGAACAGGCTGCCGCGCCGCAGCGGCGCGGCGGCGGCCGGCTGCCCGGCCTGCTCGCCGGCGGCGGGCGCGACCCGGCCCGGCCAGCGCACCGACAGTTCGCGCGCGTCGTACTGGCCCACCTTGCGGCTTTCCATCCATACGATCGCGGTGCGCGTCAGCGTATCGAGCGAAATCGCGTAACGGCCGACCGCGAACCGGCGTGCGGCCACGTTGGTGCGCCACAGCGGCCGCGGGCGGCACATCCACACGATCGCCGCATACAGCGCCGGCGCGGCGACGAGCCAGCCGTTGGTCGCCGTCACCGCGTGCAGCGCACGGCGCCAGCCGGCTGCCCACGCGAACGCGCCGATCGACCATACGGCGAACAGGAAACCGATCAGCGCGAATACGCGCAGTGCCTGGCGCAGCCACTGCGGCAGCGGATGGAACGGCCGCTCGGCGCGCGCGGCGGCGCCCGGCAGTGCGAGCAGCAGGAAGATCAGGACGAGATAGACGAACGCCCACGGCGACGACACCATCGCCGACAGCGACGCGCGATAGCCCATCTGGGACATCGAGAACAGCCAGCGCGCGAACAGCACGAGACCGATCGCGCGCAACGCGAAGATCACGCCGGCGCCGGGGGCCGGCGCTGCGCGCGTGGTTTTCGTTCTCGCCAAGACTGCTCTCCTCTCGATGATCGTGCGGGGCCGGATTTCACGGCACGGCCATTATAGGGACATTACCGTCTGGACAGACGGCAGGATCGCGTGCCGGATCGCTTCCGGCGCCGGGCGCGGCGAGAATACAACAGATCGGCGCAGCAGATGTGACAACGCCCCGCCGGGAACCCGGACGGGGCGTCGCTGACAGCCGCGGCCGCAGTGCGGCCGGCGGCCCGGCATCAGCCTGCGTTGACTTCGCGCAGCACGGTGCGGCGCTTCTGGCGCAGCAGTTCCTCGTAGCCCTTCACGTAGTTCTGCGCCATCACCTTCGACGAGAAGCGGGCTTCGAACGCGGCGCGCACCTTCTCGCGCGGCAGCGTATCGAGGCGCTTGAGCGCCGCGACGGCCGACAGTTCGTCTTCGACGACGAAGCCCGACACGCCGTTCTCGATCACTTCCGGCACCGAGCCGCGCTTGAACGCGATCACCGGCGTGCCGCAGGCCATCGCCTCGATCATCACCAGGCCGAACGGCTCCGGCCAGTCGATCGGGAACAGCAGCGCATGCGCGTTGCCGAGGAATTCGGTCTTTTCCGACTCGCTGATTTCGCCGATGTACTCGACGTGCGGCAGCGCGAACAGCGGCTTGATCTTCTCTTCGTAGTAAGCGCGGTCGGCCTTGTCGAGCTTCGCGGCGATCTTGATCGGCAGGCCGGCCTGCTCGGCGATGCGGATCGCGGTATCGACACGCTTTTCCGGCGAGATGCGGCCGAGGAACGCGAGGTAGCTCGGCTTCACGTTCGGAATCGGCGTCAGCAGGTTTTCCGGCAGGCCGTGATACACGGTCGACAGCCAGTTCGCCTGCGGCAGCGGGATGCGCTGGTTGTCGGAGATCGACACGACCGGCACGTCGCTGAATGCGTTGAAGATCGGCTGCAGTTCCGGCAGGTCGAGACGGCCGTGCATCGTCGTCAGATGCGGGACCGGCTGGCGCGAGAACAGCGAGAACGGGTAGTAGTCGATGTGGCAGTGCAGCACGTCGAACTCTTCCGCGCGACGGCGCACCTGTTCGAGGAGCAGCATGTGCGGCGCCATCACGTCGCGGATCGTCGGGTCGAGGCGCAGCGCCTGCGGCCAGCACGCTTCGAGCTTCGCCGACGTTTGCGAATCGCCGCTCGCGAAGAGCGTGACGTCATGCCCCATCTCGACGAGTGCTTCGGTCAGATAGGACACCACTCGCTCGGTACCACCGTAAAGCTTCGGGGGAACCGCTTCGTGCAACGGAGCGATTTGGGCGATTCGCATGCGTAACTCCTAAAAAATCGGCTAAAAACCAGGTATGGGTCGGCAACCTGCCGGCGGTCCGGGCCGGATGCAGTCGTCCTATCATCGGACGAATCACCTGCCGGGAGCGTCGAAACCCGCGCTGCTCAAGGAGCGTCGGCGACGCGACAGGCATAGAACGTTTGAAACGAAGACCCGTTGACAGGGGTTCGTAAAAACCTGGAATCGAACCCGGAGCCGATTATCTAGGGTTAATCCCGATACGGCGCACAACATTTCAAACACTTTACTTTGTTACAAAGGCGCAACACTTTGCAACCCGCGGACTCGGGCGTCCGTTCTAGAGTGGAAGGCCTTTTTGGCGTTCCATGTCATCTCGTCGCTGCCGGCATCGCGATTCCGGCGCATGCGGCAGGACGGATGCCGGATTTTATCTCAAAATTGATCGCGCGCCCCCTGATCCAGGCAAGATTCGCGCAGCGCAATGCACGGCCTTGTTTACAATGCCGGATTGTTCAGTCCGGGCGATCATGGCTGCGATCCAGCCGCCCCGCCCAATCACCGAATCACCGCACGCATATTTTGGAATCTCTCACCCCTGCCCAGCGCAACGCCCACAACGCGAAGCTGTCGAGCTATGCGCATCGGCCGCTCGCGTTCCTGTTCCGCTACATCCGCCTGCACCCCGTCGCGCACCTGATCGTGCTCTGCAGTGTGCTGGCCGCCGTCGGCTGCGCGCTCGGCTCGCAATACGCGATCAAGCACCTGATCGACGTGCTCGCGGCCGGGCGCCATCATCCGGGCCCGCTGTGGAGCGCGTTCGCACTGCTGGTCGGACTGATCGCGGCCGACAACCTGCTGTGGCGCGTCGGCGGCTGGGTTGCCGCGCATACGTTCGTCGCGGTCACCGGCGATCTGCGGCGCGACCTGTTCCAGTACCTGATCGGCCATTCGCCGACGTACTACTCGGAAAAGCAGCCGGGCACGCTCGCCAGCCGCATCACCGCGACGTCGAACGCCGTCTATACGTCGGAGAACACGATGGCGTGGAACGTGCTGCCGCCGTGCATCGCGGTGATGGGCGCGATCCTGATGATCATCGTCGTGAACCCGTTGATGGCCGCCGGCCTGCTCGGCTGTTCGGCCGTGCTCGCGATCGTGCTGTTCAAGCTCGCCGGGCGCGGCTCCGCGCGCCATCACGCGTTCGCGGCGAAGGCCGCCGCGGTCGACGGCGAGCTCGTCGACGTGATCGGCAACATGGGCCTCGTGCGCGCGTTCGGGATGACGCTGCGCGAACAGAAGCGCTTCAGCGCGACGGTGAAGGCCGAGATGGACGCGCGCCAGCAGAGCCTGCTCTATCTCGAGAAGCTGCGCCTGCTGCACGCGGTGATCACCGCGATGCTGTCCGCCGGGCTGCTCGGCTGGGCGCTGTGGCTGTGGGACCAGGGCCGCGCGACTTCCGGCGACATCGTGCTCGTCAGCTCGCTCGGCTTCACGATCCTGCACGGCACGCGCGATCTGGCAGTCGCGCTCGTCGACGTCACGCAGCACGTCGCGCGGCTGTCCGAAGCCGTGAAGACGCTGCTCGAGCCGCACGGGATGCCGGACCGCTCCGACGCGCAACCGCTGTCGGCGAAGGGCGGACGCGTCGACTTCGAGCGCGTGACGTTCGCGTATCCGCACCGCCGCGCGATCCTCGACCACTTCGACCTCCATATCGAGCCGGGCCAGCGCGTCGGCCTGATCGGCAAGTCGGGCGCCGGCAAGTCGACCGTGCTTGCGCTGCTGCAGCGCTTCTACGACACGCAGGACGGCGCGGTGATGGTCGACGGGCAGGACGTGAAGGCGATCACGCAGGACAGCCTTCGCCATGCGATCGCGCTCGTGCCGCAGGACATCTCGCTGCTGCACCGGACCATCTACGACAACATCGCGTACGGCCGCCCCGACGCGACCCGCGACGAAGTGCTGGCCGCCGCGCGCGACGCGCGCTGCTCGGAGTTCATCGAGGCGATGCCGGAAGGCTATGACACGATCGTCGGCGACCGCGGCGTGAAGCTGTCCGGCGGCCAGCGCCAGCGCATCGCGATCGCGCGCGCGATCCTGAAGGATGCGCCGATCCTGCTGCTCGACGAAGCGACGTCGGCGCTCGACAGCGCGTCGGAGGAAGCGATCCAGAGCGCGCTCGACCGGCTGATGGTCGGCCGCACGGTGATCGCGATCGCGCACCGTCTGTCGACGCTGCGCAACTTCGACCGGATCATCGTGATGAGCAACGGCAAGGTGATCGACGACGGCAGCCCCGACGTGCTGCGCAGCCGTCCGGGCCTGTACCGCGACCTGCTCGCGAAGCAGCACGGCCGCCATCACGCACCCGACGGCACCGCGCCGACCGGCGAACGCGTGGCCTGACGCCGCGACACGCAGTAGCCGATAAAAAAGCCGCCGTGCATGTGAAGCACGGCGGCTTTTTTCATGCTGTCGTGCGGCCCGCGCCGCGCGGCGCACCGGTCAAACGCGCTGCAGGTCGCGCAGGAAGTTGTCGCGCCACACCGACACGTTGTTCTCGCGAAGTTGCGCGATCATGTCCGCATAGCGCGCGCGCCGCTCGGCGAGCGGCATCGTCAGCGCCTGCGACAGCGCGTCGGCCATCCCGTCGATGTCGATCGGATTGACGATCAGCGCGCCCGTCAGCTCGCGCGCGGCGCCCGCGAAACGCGACAGCACCAGCACGCCCGGATCGTCCGGATCCTGCGCGGACACGTACTCCTTCGCGACGAGGTTCATCCCGTCGCGCAGCGGCGTCACGAAGCCGACGCGCGCGAGGCGATACAGCGCGGCCAGCACCTGCCGGTCGTACTGCCGGTGAATGTAGAGAATCGGCGCCCAGTCGAGCTCCGCGTAGCGGCCGTTGATCCGCCCCGACTCCGCTTCGAGCTGCAGGCGGATGTCCTGGTATGCGCGCAGGTCCGCACGCGTCGACGGTGCGATCTGCAGGAACGATACGCGATTGCGGATCGACGTCTGATGCTCGAGCAGCTTCTCGAATGCGCGGAAGCGCTCGACGAGCCCCTTCGAGTAATCGAGGCGGTCGACGCTCATGATCAGCTGGCGCCCGCGCAACGACGTAGCCAGCGTGCGCACGGCCTTGCCGTTCTCGCCGGCCTGCGCGAGCGACGCGATCTCGTCCGGGTACACGCCGATCGGATAGGCAGCCGCGCGCAACGAATGGCCGAACGCGTTCACGCGCACCGTGTGCCCTTCGCGCGCGACTTCGCCGCCGGCCTCGAACTCGATGTAGTCGCAGAACGCGCGCAGGTCGGGCTCGGTCTGGAAGCCGAGCAGGTCGAACGCGCACAGCGACTCGACGAGCTCGCGATGCGGCGGCACGTTGACGAGCACCTGCGCGGCCGGAAACGGGATGTGCAGGAAAAAGCCGATGCGGTTCTTCACGCCGGCCGCGCGCAGTGCACGTGCGAACGGAATCAGGTGATAGTCGTGCACCCAGATCACGTCGTCGTCCTGCAGCAGCGGCACGAGCTGCTGCGCGAGCCACACGTTCACGCGGCGGTAACCGTCGAACTCGTGGCGGTCGTACTGGATCAGGTCCGCGCGGTAATGGAACGCGGGCCACAGCGTCGCGTTCGAGAACCCGCGGTAGTACTGGTCGTAATCGCGGCGCGACAGCCCGATCGTCGCGAACGTGACCGGACCATGCTCCTCGACGCGGATCTGCGGCGCCCCGGACGCGACGACTTCGCCGCTCCAGCCGAACCACATGCCGCCCGTCTCCTTCAGCGCATCGTATACGCCGATCGCGAGGCCGCCCGCCGCCGGTTCGCCTTCCGAAATCGGTGCGACGCGGTTTGAAACGATGATGAGTCGGCTCATGCGCCCGGCTGCTCCCCACCAAGCCAGCGGGCGATCTGCGCATGCAGCGCGTCGACCGAATCGAGCCGCATGCGCGCGGACGTCTCGCCCGCGCCGACCTTGATCGACAGGCCGCCACGCGCGTTGACCACCGCGAAGCCCTTCTCGTCGGTCAGGTCGTCGCCCGCGAACAGCGGCACGCGGCCCGCGAACGGCGGCTCGTCGAGGAACGCGGCCAGCGCGCGCCCCTTGTCGACACCCTTCGGCTTGATCTCGAACACCATCTTGCCGGGCTGCAGCACGTAGGCGTCCGCATATTCGGCGACGAGACGCTCGGCCGCTTCGCGCGCGGCCGGCTCGCGCTCCGGTGCATTGCGATAGTGCAGCGCGACGGCCGCACCCTTGATTTCGAGCAGCATGCCCGGATGACGGTCGACCACGCCCGCGAGCTCGCGCTCGATGCGCAGCAGCCGTTCGTCGTTGAAGCCGATGCGCTGCGTGTCGCCGTTCGCGTCGCGCCGCTCGGCGCCGTGCAGGCCGGCGATCGGCAGATCCGGCATGTTCAGGAACGTGTCGAGGTTGTCGATCCCGCGCCCGGACACGACGGCGACCGCGCCGTGCGAGCGGCGCCGCAGTTCATCGAGCAGCGTCAGCAGCGACGGCGGCACGTGAATGCTGTCGGGCGTCGGCGCCAGCTCGACGAGCGTGCCGTCGAAGTCGAAAAAGAACGCGGTATCGGTCAGGGACAGGGAAGCCGGAACGGATTGCATCGATTCGATGGTCTGAGGAGCGGCCTGCAAGCGCGGGCCGCCGCTGCGAGAATGGAATTGTGCGCATCTTACCGCGCCTGCGTACCGAGATGGGCGAATCCGGCGCCGCGCGCATCGTACGCGGCCGTCCGCGTCAACTGCGACATATTGCCCCGCTCGCCCGTGCCGTACGGGTTTCGAAAGGACGCGGGCGCGGGAATTGCGCTACAGTCGGCACCGCCGGCCGCGCGACGCATGGCGCCGCGCCGGCCGGCGACCGTTCCGTCCGATCGAGCCCCAGGATGTCGTCTGCCCGTCCCGCGCCGCACCGGCGCCGCTTCAGCTTCACCCGCTTCGTCCGCACGGCCGCTGCGCTGGGCGCCGCCGTCGCGCTCGCCGCTTGCACGCACGACGAGCCGAACTGGCACCTGACCAACGTCACCGGCCACCTGCCCGACCTGTCGTTCACGCTGACCGGCGGCGACGGCCGCCCGGTCGATGCGAATGCGTTTCGCGGCCGCGTCGCGCTCGTCTACTTCGGCTACACGCACTGTCCGGACGTCTGCCCGGAAACGATGGCGCGGCTGATGGAAGTGCTCGCGAAGCTCGGCCCGCAGGCGAACGACGTGCGCATCCTGTTCGTGTCCGTCGATCCCGCGCGCGACACGCCGCAGGCGATGCAGTCGTACGTCGCCGCGTTCGACGCCGCGCATGCGCGCGGCCTGACCGGCACCGACGGCCAGATCGAATCGCTCGCGAAACGCTACCGCGTCGCGTACCAGATGGAACAACGCGATCCGTCCGGCGGCTACGAGGTCACGCACAGTTCGGCCGTCTACATCTTCGACGCGAACGGCCGCGCGCGCCTGCTCGCCACCGACGGCGACTCGCCCGACGCCATCGCCGCCGACGTGCGCCGGATCATCGACACCGCCCCCGCCACTTCCTGAATGCCGAACACCGACATGAAGACGACCCTCAAGACCTTCGCCCTCCTCGCCGCGCTGTGCACCGGTGCGCACGCATACGCCGCCGGCGCGATCACCGCGCAGAACGCGTGGGTGCGCTGGCTGCCGAACCAGCTGCCCGCCGGCGGCTACGTGACCATCGTCAACACGGGCGACAAGCCGGTCGATCTCGTCGACGTCGACAGCCGCGACTACGGGATGGCGATGCTGCACCAGACCGTGTCGAACGGCTCGACGCAGAAGATGGAAATGGTCGACAAGCTGACGATCCCCGCGCGCGGCAAGGTCGACATCGCGCCGGGCGGCTATCACTTCATGCTCGAGGAGCCGAAGCACGCGATCAAGCCGGGCGACACCGTGCACCTGCGCCTGAAATTCTCCGACGGCGAAACGGTCGACGCGCCGTTCGCCGTGAAGTCGCCGGCCCAGGCGAAGTGATGCGCGCGCGATGAACGTCCTGTACTGGCTCGATCCGTGGGAACCGTCGCCGACCGTGGTCGTCGCGGTGCTGGCGGCCGCCGTGCTGTTCGCGCGCGGCGCGAAGAAGGCGAAGGTGTCGCCGCTGCGGCAGTTCTCGTTCTGGTTCGGCCTCACGGCGCTCTACATCGCGCTGCATACGCGGCTCGACTATTTCTTCGAGCACGAATTCTTCATGCACCGCGCGCAGCACCTCGTGCTGCATCACCTCGGGCCGTTCTTCATCGCGCTCGCGTACCCGGGCGCGGCGATCCGCGCGGGCATTCCGTTTCGCTGGCGGCAGCGCTTCGTGCGCCCCGCGCTCGCATGGGCGCCCGTGCGCAAGACGCTCGACGTGGTGTTCCATCCGGTCGTCGCCGTCGTGCTGTTCGTCGGGCTGATCTATTTCTGGCTGCTGTCGCCGATTCATTTCATCGCGATGCTCGACTGGCGTCTGTATCGCGTGATGAACTGGAGCATGGTGATCGACGGGCTGCTGTTCTGGTGGCTCGTCGTCGATCCGCGTCCCGCGCCGCCCGCGCGGCTGTCGCCGGGCCGCCGGATCCTGATCGTCGTCGCGGCGATCCCGCCGCAGATCGCGCTCGGCGCGCTGATCTTCTTCACGCCGCACGAGCTGTATCCGATCTACTCGATCTGCGGACGCGCGTTCACGTGGCTGAGCCCGCTGCGCGACCAGCAGATCGGCGGCCTGCTGCTGTGGATTCCCGGTTCGATGATGAGCGTGATCGGCGCGCTGATCGCGCTGCGGCACTGGCTGCGGCTGTCCGCGCGCGGCCGCCTGATCGACGAACGGGCCGCCGCACGGCGCGCGGAACGCCCGTCGGCGACGCGCGCCGCCCACTGACGGCTGCCCGCGCCGCGCGTCAGCCGCGCGCGCGGGTCATCCACACGTGCGGGATGCCGTCCTCGTCGTGCACGTCCGAGCTCGGCACGAAGCCGAACGCGCCATAGAAACGCTGCAGATGCGCCTGCGCATGCAGGCTCACCTGCGGCTCCGGCCACTGCGCGCCGATGTGCTCGAGCGCGCGCGCAATCAGCGTGTTGCCGAGGCCCGCGCCGCGAAACGGCGCAGTCGTCAGCACGCGGCCGATGCGCACGTCGCTGTGCTGCGCATCCGGCAGCAGCACACGCAGATAGCCGGCAAGACGCCCCGCCGGATCGAATGCGGCCAGATGCCACGCGGTCTGATCCGCATCGTCGATGTCGCGATACACGCAGTTCTGCTCGACCACGAACACGGCGCTGCGCGCGTCGAGAATCGCATAGAGCTCACGCGTCGTCAGCGCGTCGAAGGATTTCCAGCGCCAGTCCAGATCGGCGGCGCGCGAGGATGCGGCGAGTGCGGAAGCGTTCATGTGCGGTCCTGATTCGGGCGCGCCGGCCGGCGCGCGGCAACCGTCGATTATGCCTCGAAGCGCACGCGGCCCGCGACCGCCTTCCGCACATGAAAAAAAGGCCCCGCATCGCGCGGGGCCTGTCCGTCAGGCCGGTGTCAAACCGGTGTCAGGCCGGCATCCGGCCGAAGCGGCCGCTGTTGAAATCGTCGATCGCGGCCCGGATTTCCTCTTGCGAGTTCATCACGAACGGACCGTATCCGACGACCGGCTCATCGATCGGCTCGCCGCTCAGGATCAGCAGCTTGACGTCGCCGTTCGCTTCGAGCTCGACGTCGAGACCGTCGCGGCTCAGTTGCACGAACTGCGCTTCGCGGGCGACCGTCTCGCCGTTCACCAGCAACGTACCGCTCAGCACGACCACCGCGAGCGTACGCCCTTCGGCGATCGGGAACCGCGCACGGCCGCCGGCTGCAAGCCGCACGTCCCACACGTCGATCGGCGTGTGCGTGCGGGCCGGGCCGCGCCGCCCGTCGAATTCGCCTGCGATGATCCGCGCACGGCCTGCGCCGTCCGGCAGCTCGACCACCGGGATGTCCGCGTCCAGAATCGTCTGATAGCCGGGCGCATTCATCTTGTCGGCGGCAGGCAGGTTGACCCACAGCTGCACCATCTCGAGCGGACCGCCGCGCTTCGTGAAGGCCTCCGAGTGGAATTCCTCGTGCAGGATCCCGCTCCCGGCCGTCATCCACTGCACATCGCCCGGGCCGATCGTGCCGCCCGCGCCGGTCGAGTCGCGGTGAGCGACTTCGCCGTCATAGACGATCGTCACCGTTTCGAACCCGCGGTGCGGGTGCTGGCCCACGCCGCGCGGTGCCGACGCCGGCTCGAAGTTCGCGGGCCCCGCGTAGTCGAGCAGCAGGAACGGGCTCAGGTGCGTGCCGTGCGACTGATAGCTGAACATCGAACGCACCGGGAAACCGTCGCCGACCCAATGGCCGCGCGGCGCACTGTAAACACCCTGGATCTTCTTCATTTGCCTTCTCCGAATTGCGGCGAAACACGTGTTTCGCATCCTGAGTAGCAATATAGAGGTGGAACGATCGATCCGGTAGACTGCCGAAATCGCACTCAGCGTTCTATTTCATGAACGATAACGAACGGGATCTGAACGATCTCTACTACTTCGTGCAGGTAGTCGAGCACGGCGGCTTCGCGCCGGCCGGACGCGCGCTGAACATGCCGAAATCCAAGCTGAGCCGCCGCATCGCGCTGCTCGAGGCGCGGCTCGGAATGCGGCTGATCCAGCGCTCGACGCGCCGTTTCACCGTCACCGACGTCGGCCAGACCTATTACGCGCATTGTCGCGCGATGCTCGTCGAGGCCGACGCCGCCGACGAGGCGATCGCGCTGCTGCACGAAGAGCCGCGCGGCATCGTGCGGGTCAGCTGCCCGGTCGTGCTGCTCGACTCGCTGGTCGGCACGATGATCGCCGCGTTCATGGTCGCGTGCCCGCGCGTCGAGATTCACCTGGAGGCGACCAACCGGCGCGTCGACGTGGTCGGCGAAGGAATCGACGTCGCGATCCGCGTGCGTCCGCCGCCGCTCGAAGACAGCGATCTCGCGCTGCGCGTGCTGGCCGAGCGCGGCCAGTGCCTCGTCGCGCGCCCCGCGTTGCTGCACGAGCATGGCGTGCCGGCCGTGCCGGCCGACCTCACGCGCCTGCCGAGTCTCGATCACGGCGTGCCGCAAGCCGCGCACGTGTGGCGGCTGCGCGGCCCCGACGGCGCGCACGCGGAAATCCACCACCAGCCGCGGCTCGTGACGGGCGGCATGCTCGCGCTGCGCGCGGCGGCCGTCGCGGGGGTCGGCATCGTGCAGTTGCCGACGATGATGGTGCGTGACGAAGTCGCGCGCGGCGAACTGGTCACCGTGTTGCCGGACTGGGCGCCGCGCCGCGAGATCGTGCACGCGGTGTTCGCGTCGCGGCGCGGATTGCTGCCCGCCGTGCGCGCACTGCTGGATTTCCTCGCGGAACGATTCGCCGAACTCGAGCCCGATTGAGCGGGTTCGGCGGCGTCATTGCAGCGCATTCGGCACCGTGCCGCGCGAACCGAACGCTGCAGAGGAGCCGCGCGTGCCGTAGACTGCGGGACGCGCATCGCGCTTTTCGCGATCCGCCATTCACAACCTCCGCCGTTCACTCCCTTTTCGCCATCCAGCCATGTTCACGCTGTCCACCGACCCTCACGCCTCCAAGGCAGAACTCTATGCGACGCTCGTCGAGCAGGCGCGCGCGCTCGTCGAATCGGAGCGCGACCTGATCGCGAACGCCGCGAACTTCTCGGCGCTCGTCTATCACTCGCTCGACCGCCTGAACTGGGCCGGCTTCTATTTCTTCGACGGGACGGAACTCGTGGTCGGGCCCTTCCAGGGCAAGCCCGCGTGCGTGCGGATCGCGCTCGGCAAGGGCGTATGCGGCACGGCCGCGCAGACCCGCGAGACGCAGGTCGTACGCGACGTGCATGAATTCCCCGGCCATATCGCGTGCGACGCCGCGTCGGAATCGGAAATCGTCGTGCCGCTGGTGGCCGCCGACGGCACGCTGATCGGCGTGTGGGACGTCGACAGCCCCGTCGCCGCGCGTTTCGACGACGAAGACCGCAACGGGATGGAAGCGCTGTGCCGCGTGTTCGTCGAACACGCGTGGCAGAAGGCGCGCGGTCGATAAGCGTCACGCTGCCGGCCGCGGTTGCAGAAACACTCGCCCGCCGATCGCACTGCTTGACCGCCAATGACACGGGCCCCGACGGGGCCCGTTTTCGTTGCGCCGATGCGTGCGCCTTCCGCACGCGTCAGGCCGCGTGCGTGCCGGAAGCCGCCGCGAACATCTGCGGTTTCACGTCGTCCGACAGGATCTCGACGCCCTGCTCCGTCACCACGACCATGTGCTCCCATTGCGCGGACAGCGAGTGGTCCTTCGTGACGACCGTCCAGCCGTCGGCCAGCACGCGCGTATCGCGCTTGCCTGCATTCAGCATCGGCTCGATCGTGAAGATCATCCCGGCGCGCAGCGGCACGCCGGTGCCCGGACGGCCGTAGTGCAGCACCTGCGGCTCGTCGTGATACACGTCGCCGATGCCGTGCCCGCAGTATTCGCGAACCACGCTGAATCCTTCGCGATGCGCGACCTGCTGGATCGCGTAACCGACGTCGCCGAGCGTCGCGCCCGGACGCACCGCGCGAATCCCCGCATGCATCGCCTCGTAGGTCACCGCGACCAGCCGGCGCGCCAGTTCGCCCGGTTCGCCGACGAAGTACATGCGGCTCGTGTCGCCGAACCAGCCGTCCTTGATCACCGCGATGTCGAGGTTCACGATGTCGCCGTCGCGCATCGGCCGCGACGACGGAATGCCGTGACAGACCACGTGATTGACCGACGTGCACAGCGTTTTCGGATAGCCGTGGTAGCCGATGTTCGCGGGAATCGCGCCGAGTTCGTCGACGATGAATTCGCGGCAGCGCGCGTCGAGCTCGTCGGTCGTGACGCCCGGCTTCACGTGCTCGGCGATCATCGTCAGCACCTGCGACGCGAGCTTCGCGGCTTCGCGCGACTTGGCGATTTCCGCAGCCCCGCGGATCGGGATTTCGCGCTTCGCCATTACGCCGCCTGCTCGATGCCGTGGGCCGCCGGCTCCGCCGGGCCGGCGTCACCGCCGCGGGCTTCGGTTTCGATCAGCATCCGGCAGATATCGCCGTAGGACAGCGACGGATTGAGTTCCGACAGCATCCCGACGCGCAGCCAGTGCTCCGCTTGCGCATTGATCGAGCGGCTCAGCGCGGTGCTGGTCGAGCGCAGCCGTTCGTGCATGTGCTCGGAGATCTTGATGATTCCCATATGTCTCTAATTAAACGAAATGTAGTCGTTTCGTATATTACGCGCGCGTCAACCGGCGGGCAAGTGCGTGGTAGGCCAACCGAGGCTCAGTCCAGGCCATCATGTTGACGCCGATTTCCAGTTTGATGGACAATCCATCCATCATGCAAGAACCCGCTAACGCCAACGCCGCCGCCGACGACACCGGCATCAACGATCGCATCGCGCGGCGCGTGCGCGAGCTGCGTACGCTACGAGGCTACACGCTCGATGCGCTCGCCGCGCGTTCCGGCGTCAGCCGTTCGATGATCTCGCTCATCGAGCGCGCATCGGCCAGCCCGACGGCCGTCGTGCTCGACAAGCTCGCGGCGGGCCTCGGCGTGTCGCTGGCCGGTCTGTTCGGCGGCGATCGCGACGGCGCGCTGGTGCAACCGCTCGTCCGGCGCGCGCAGCAGACGGAATGGCGCGACCCGGCGTCCGGTTACGTGCGGCGCAATCTGTCGCCGCCCGGCTGGCCGTCGCCGATCCAGCTTGTCGAGGTCGACTTCCCGCCCGGCGCGCGCGTCGCGTACGACTCCGGCGGCCGCGAAAGCGCACTGCATCAACAGGTGTGGGTCGTTCATGGGCGCGTCGACGTCACATTGGGCGACCAGCTTCACGAACTTCACGAAGGCGACTGTCTGGCCATGCGGCTCGACCAGCCGCTGATCTTCAGCAATCCGTCGTCGCACGCCGCGCGCTACGTCGTCGCGATCTGCGATGCGGCGGCCGTCGGCGGCGTGCGCAGTGCGTGAAGCGCTCACGCACCATCGAAAGTGAAACAGGAGCCACTATGAACAGCCCGAAGCCGCGCGACGACGTGCGCCTGATCGATTGCAGCGAAGCCGAGCATGCGTCGGCGATCCTCGAGATCCTGAATGACGCGATCGTGAATTCGACCGCGCTGTACGACTACCGGCCGCGCCCGCCGGAAGCGATGGTCACGTGGTTCGCGACGAAGCGCGCCGGCGGTTTTCCGGTCGTCGGCGCAGTGGACGAAGCGGGCACGCTGCTCGGTTTCGCGAGCTGGGGCACGTTCCGCGCGTTCCCCGCGTTCAAGTACACGGTCGAACACAGCGTGTACGTGCATCGCGACCATCGCGGCCGCGGGCTCGGCGAACTGTTGCTGCGCGAACTGATCCAGCGCGCGCGGCAAGCCGACGTGCACGTGCTGGTCGGCTGCATCGACGCGGCGAACGCCGGCAGCGTCGCGCTGCATACGCGGCTCGGCTTCGTGCATGCAGGCACGGTCGCCGAAGCGGGATTCAAGTTCGGGCGCTGGCTCGATGCGGCGTTTTATCAGCTGAAGCTCGAGACGCCCGCGCAGCCGGTGGATGGGTAGGCGCAATCCGGACGCTCGCCGGCTTCCCGGCCGGGTCGACAGCCAATAGATCAATCAACCGATCGCCGGCGCGCTACCGCTGGATACGCTTCGATTGCGCCGTGCGTGCGGTTGATGCTGTGCCGACGGCACTCACGCTCCGTCACCGCGGTGCCGCTTGCCGTCCGCGACGACCAGACGCGAAAGCACGATCATGCATGCATCCAGATGGGCCGCCACGCTGCCTTCCGGAATCGGACGCGTTATCCCGATCGCCATCTGGCGCAACGGCTCGGCCACCGCCATCGCCAAAATGGCGTTCGCCATCAGCGCAGGCTCGGGCGCGTGAAGCAGCCCCTTTTCGTGCTGCTTTCGCAGCCACTCCGCGAGCATGGCGCGACCGCGTTCGATGCCGTTTTGCAGATAGCTGTCCATCAGTTCCTGCTTGCCGGGAAACTCCGACGTCAACACGCGGAACACTCGGATCGCGGTCTCCGACAACGCCCGCATGCAGATGCTTTCGAGAATTCGCCGAAGCGCGTGGATGACGTCGTCGCCATCAACCGGCTCCGCGTGCATGGACGCAGCATAGCCATCGGACCATTGCCGGACTGCCTGGCCGACCAGCTCCTGCCGATTCGCCGCGTAACGGTAGACCGTTTTCTTCGCGACGCCCGCATGCGCGGCGATTGCCTCCATCGTGACGGCCTCATAGCCCCTTTCCAGCAGCAGATTCATGCAGCTCGACAACAGAGCCTGCCGCACGCTTTCTTCGTCGCGCGGCGGCCGTCCGCGCGGATTTTTCTTCGGTTCGTCCATCTGATCGCTCGGCAAAAACGCGTCGTTATCGTCCAGTCAGCCCGACTACCACGGAAGCGGAACGCTCTCGCCGTTCGCGTGTTCGCCGTAGTACAGAGAAGGCAAAAAGCGCGACAGGAAAGTGAATTCCGTGTAGCAGTGCTTCATCAATGCGAGCCCCATCGCTTCATCGGGCGCGTCGTGTCCATCTGCATTGTCCAATCCGAGCACGAATCGGCTGCGCAGTACGCAGCCGAACGGCGTATCGCGCACGACGTGCAGCATTTGTCCGCTGAGCGGATCGCCGTTCTCGTCCACCGCTATCGGGTCGCCGAAGCCGATGCGGGCGGCGATGATCGCCGACACGCTGTCGTCGGAGAAGGCCCTTGCGACTTTTTCGGCGCCGAAGATGTGTTCGGGGTCGTGAAATTTCAGCGTGGCGGCCACAGGCGGAATGTCGGCCAGCGCCTCGACCGCACGGATGGTGGCGCCGTGATAGCTACGACCTTTTTTCCACGCGTCGTCCCATCCGCGATGTTCGACATGATCGACCGGATGCCACCACTTGATGTGTCCGGTCGTTTCGAAGAACTTGAACCACCAATCGAGCATCCGTCCTTTGCAACCGTGAAGATCGGTACGGACAGCCACGAGCACGCTGCGGTCTTCCAGCCGTTGCACGCCTGTTTCCAGCATCATCGGTGCGGGATCGAGAAGAGCCGCATGGTCGAGCCAAGGGCGGGCAGATTGGGACGTCATCTGGATTCTCCTGCGGGTGAAGGTGCTTTCATCATATAGGAAACGCACAGCGTTTCCTATATCTTCACCTTGGAAAACCAACACGTCTACGGTCGCGTCGCGCGGCCGAGCCGCCTCTCGTTGTTCAGTCCGTTTTCGGCAAACGCCAGAACCCGCGCGCGGCGCAGTCCGGATAGACCGGCCCGCCGATGAAGTGATAACGGATGAGAAAAGCAAAAAGCCCCGCCGAAGCGGGGCTTTTTCTGGAGGCGCGAGCCGGAGTCGAACCGGCCTAAACGGCTTTGCAGGCCGTCAGCAATTCATAAATATCAATGAGTTGCGATATTTAACAACCGGCATTAGACGCGCACTGCCTTCCGCGACAATATTCTTACATTTGTATTTACAATGTGCTTCCTCAGAGCGAAGCCACATTCCGCACTTACCACGATCAGCCACATGTCTACACAAGAATATTTCTGGTTGCACGTCCCGCTTGAAACCCTTTCGGGGCAATCGCTTAAGGTTCGCCAAAACGAGTACATCGACGTGCTCGGCCGACGCGCCCGTCTGCTTGAACAAGACCTACCGCGCATTTCGGAGTTTGTCAGTGCCGACGCCGCCGTCGTCAAGCAGTGGCTACTGTTCGACCCGATAACGAAAGTCGAAGCCGAGACTTTGCTCGCTGAGTTGCGCGCAAAACTGCCAGTCCTGTCAATGCGCATGGGAGCCCCCTTTCGGGTTAGCAGCGGAACGCTGGAAGTGGCGCAGACCAGAATGTATAACGGCCCACTGCCGACTTTGATCCCTCAAGATTTTGAACCTTCACCTGTTTGGGGCAGCATGGCCTACGCTTGCGAATGGGTGGGGAGCACCGCATTGGGGCCGGGATTGGACGAATGCCCTGCCGTGTCCGACGAGCGCCTACTCGCTGCTCTCGACTTGTATGTAGCAGCGGAATACGACGCTTTGCCACGATCAAGATTTTTGGCCTATCTCACGATCCTTGACTCCCTGGCAGAACCTCCCAAGCGAAGTGATACCGCAATAGCGTGGCTAGATAGGAAGATTAAGGAAGCTGAAGTTCTTAAAGACTCGGGCTTAATATCCAGTCTGAAGAATCTGAAGCTCGGGTCGCGTGGAGCGGCCGTTCGCGAGCTAGTACGACGAGCAGCAAACGCCGAGGGGTATTCACAAGACGAGTCCCAATCGTTCGTCGATTTGAGCAAAAGCCTGTATTCGACTCGATCTAGCCTATCGCATGCAGGAACGTCGAAAGTACTGGATGTCGGCACCGCGACGCGATTGGTTAAACTTGTTCTCGACGCGGCCATCAAGAATCCTGTTGTACTAGACATCAATTCAGCATTGTCTAACAGCGCTCAATGTTGATGTGCGATCCAGTAGTTCAGGGGATGGAATGATAAGCACAAGGCTTGTCCAGCAAGGCTCCCATCCCTTGCTGTAGCAAGTTTGTAGCACGTGAAAAAGCCCGCTCGCAGCGGGCTCTTGTGCTTCTGAATCCAGATCCAGCCACTGGGTTGCAAAGCACTTGCAGCGCCCGATGATGCAGCAGTACCTGCACCTTATCTGACAAGGCTTCGCGTACAAACCTACGCCAAGACCCACGCTCCCCCCTTCATGGAGTAACCCGGTATGCTGTTTCTTGTAGCGATGGATTTGGTTGCTGACGCCGACTCGATAGCAGTTCAGCTTCTGTCTAACCTTGGCTATAAGCCGAAGGCGCGCGATACGGCCCTCGACCGGTTCGCCATCCTGTTCACGCGTGCCGAGCGTACGATTCCGCCCGTGCCTTATGAGGTGCGTTTTTCGGACGATATTCGACAGAATCCGAAGTACAGGACGCACAGAAAGGCTCTTGACGAGATAGTGTCGCGATTGCGCAAAGGCGAAAGCGTTCACCCGTATCTTTCAAAGCGGGCGGTTCGCGCCGCGTATCAGGATACGCTTCTCCTGACATGGGGCATTCATCACTTGCACCTGAACAGTATCAACACCGTTGACAAGCGGGGGTTCGTCGCACGTAAGCATGGGGAATCCGAGCTATTGCTACTGCGCATCAAAGACGATACGGCTTACCTGATAGACATCGTTTCCCACGGCGAGCCAGACCTTTTTGACAATCCGCGATTGCTCGAAGTCGTCGACCGAAACTGGCCCGAACTACACTTTGCTCCCAAAGCGCTAAGGGCCGAAGCATTTCGTCCAGACCAGGTCAAAGCGTTACGCTCAAATCACGCGAATTTTGCCATACACGTGAACGGGCGCGCGATCCTGCCCAATGGGGGAGTCACAGCAACAGGGGTGCCCATTGAGGTCTATGGGTGGTATTGGGCGCTTCACGCTGAACTGCGCAATGTCGAAGCGGACGTTCGCCGCCGGTTCAACGAATTTTTCCCACATAGCGCCTCGCCGCTGTTGTGCTTGCCCGCCGTCCAAAATGTGCGGCTAATCGCGATCGAACCGGAGTTCTTTGTTCTGCAACATCACGAAACGCAGCGGGTCTGCCATGCTCGCCGCGTCGTTGAACAAAGGCAACAGGTTCCCGCCTGAGGACGCGCTCTAGCGCGCGCTCGTCAGCGTCCTCGTCATACCCCGTATGTGCTGATGAACGTGCTGTACAGGCGATAGATATCGGTTGCGATTGCACGCCCCGTGCTGTTCCGAATTCTTGACATCGTGTGAGTCACAGCGTCCCGCAACACTTCTCCATCTTGTGACACTTCTGGGCCGTACCGGGTGAGGCGGCGCATGATGCTTTGCCAACTATCGCGAAGTTCAGGCGGCAATTCCTCAATGGAGAGCTGCCTTAAGACCCAATGTGCGCCGCGAACTCGGTCCCTAACGTCGCCTTCCCACGTGGCGAGTCGATAAAGAGAGTTTGTCAGCTTTTCACGAACCCGCGAATAGCGTCGCATGCTCTCGCCTTCCTGTGAGTTAACCACCAAAAATAGCCGCTTGCTACGCCAGTTTCGCCTCTTGCTGCTGCAACACCGCATTCGCGCATCTTTCAGCGTAAATTTCCACAAGATCCTCTCTCGAAAACTCCTTCAGTTCTTCGATATCTGGATGCTCCGCCATGACCTCAAGGAGACGCTCCTTCGGGATGCCCTTGAAGCCGTCCAATAAAAAGTAGAACAATTCGAGAGGCGTCTTGATACCACCGCGCGAAGCTTTAATCTCGACACCGAAAAAGGTATCAGGATGTCGGCGATAAGCCGCCAGTTCCTCTGGCGACAGGGGAACCGTACATATGACCGACTCGCCGGTATCTAGTTGATAAGCCCCGTATGCGATTGATTTTGCTTCATCAACCGTCGCCGACGTAAGCTTCCCTGGTCTCGCGACGCCCTTCGAGTCAGAGATCATGTAGGTGTCCCCTATCGCAAGGCGAGGCGTCCGATGTTCCGCAAACGCTAACTCCGGAGCACTTCCGTCAAAGGTGACCGGGATTGACGAATGTTCCCGAATGGAGTCGAGCAGTTGATGCATGTCGGCGTGAGCCTTGCGGCCTTGATGGGCCGCTCTTAGTCCCGGGTACGCTGTATCCATCTTGAAATCCGGAATTTGGAAGCCCTCGGCCAGTAGAGCAGACTGGATATTGGTGCCCTCAAGATCAAGATCATGCGGTCGATTGGTAACGAAGATGTAGGCGGGGGGAAGTGGTTGGCCGTTGCAACTACGCCCCTCGAATCCGCGAAGATCGGAAAGGGCCTTCGCAAGTAACTTTGGCATGTCGCCCCGATCTGTTTCCTCTTGAGTATCTATGAAGTCGATACCGATAAATACAATCCGGGGATGCTTCGCCGTCTTCCGCAATGCACGTTGCAGAAGCCGCCCCAACCTGAACGAACCGGTCCCCGCCTCGACATTCCGTCTCTTAGCCTCGACAGAGTACTTTCCCCCTGTTTTTCGACATGTCGCGGTAAATTCCACATGTGACGACTCTCTGTCGTCCTCATCCTCAAACGCAATGTCAAATCCGGCTCGAATCATTGTGGCTGCTACAAACGTCTCATATCTTGCCCCTTGAAACATCTCCGGGTGCTTGATTCTGTTGAGTAGCTTCTGCTGCAGCTCAGCATTGTGCTCAAGAGAATAGAGATCGTACGCAAGTTGAAGCCACGCCTCCGTAGCACCATTCATTGGTGCACCGTGAATTTTTCCGACTTCTTTGATGGTCGCTTGCTGCAATAGGCAAACGTAGTGATACCACCGTGCAATCGGGTGGCGCTCTTCAAGCGGCTTCGCCAACTCGGCGTTGCCCCACTCCGGCCCCAACACAGCGGGCAGGTAGTGGCCAAGAAAGTCGTGGACTGTTTTCCACTTATCGGAGTACATCAGCTTCTTGCCCACCGCCACAAACCTTTTGCCGTTGTGGACAATTGAAATGAACGGTCGACCAAAGCCCTGCTGCTGTTCACGCTGCCTTTCATGAGCCTTGATACGATCGAGCATCAGGCGACCTCGCTGCATCACCTGATCAATCGTGGGGGCGCTCATCGCCGGCTGCGCTTGACCATGGCAACGCTTGTATTTTTTGCCGCTGCCACATGGACAGCGCTCGTTTCTGCCGACCTTCCTACCGCTACTGGTCATGTCGCCCCGCCTCGAACATACCGGTTGAGTGCAGCCAGCTTATCGCAGGCTTTCTGCGTTTGACGGCACTTGAGTGCTCGTGCACGTTATTTGGGCTCTGCAAGCATGTCTTCAGCCGGATAGAGTTGCAACATCGCGCGCGCTGCCTCGACATTTGGCGTCGTGAGCCACTCCTCCCAGTCTTCTGGCCGCAGAATTACGACCGACCGCTTCTCGTCGGCCGGCCTGTGCATGCGCGACATCAGCGGGTGACCGTCGGCGTTGACCGTAAGCATTGCCATCGCATTGACCTCCGTGCCATCCCGGCGACGCAGCGTTTGCCAGATGCCGGCGACGCACATGGTAGGCCGATCGATCACGCCGATGCGCTGCCACACGCACGGCCCTAGCATCCATTTGCCATCCTCGCCTTCATAGGCCTGCGGATACGACGGTTCGACGACGTATTTGGCCGGGATCAGGCAGCGCCCCCCCGGCTCGCCATGTTGGAGCGAATAGCCGCGACTTCCCGACGTTGTCATCACGCACGTTCATCAGCGTGCGCATGATGTCCGGCTTCTTGCCGGCCGCCTTTGCCGCTTCAATGCGCTCCTTCTGGACCGCGCGCGGCACGAAGCCGAAGCCCGCGATGAGCCGCCTGAACTGCCCGTCGACGTAGCCGACGATCGGTGCGTCGTAGTCTTGGTAAATCTCGGGCTTCCAAGGCGTCCAGCGGTACAGTTCGGTAAAGTTGTCGATCCGCAGCTCGCTCAGGCTCGGATCCTCGCCGGGCGCTATGTAATTCGTGCACATCGACGTCCCCAATTTTCGGTCTTGACCGAACCATCTTACCTCGCGATACACTGTGTTTTTATACAGTAGTTGAGCCGTGATCAAACCTCAGTGGGCATACTTTTGGGAGTATCGGTTCCTCGGCGAAGAGGAATGGAAACGCACGCCCAACGAGTTGACCGAACGCGAGCTGGCGTCGTGGATCGAGGCCGTCTACGACCCGCTTCTGCCGGCGCAATCACGCCGCATCGAAGCAGGCAAGGTTGACCGCAATCGCGTCCCGCTCAGGGACCGCCGCGTCAAACTGAAGCCGACCATGCCGGACTTCGATGCGCCCACCGATTCGGAGTTGCGCGCACTATGGGGCGACTACACCGACCCGCAGGTGAGGTTGCTGATCCTTGAAATTCTCGCGCTGAGAAAGTCAATCGAGCGGGTGCAGGATTGGTTCGACTATGTCGACAAGCACATCGACAACAAGGGCGATCTTGGCGGCGGTCAAGGGCCGCTGCAACGCCTGCGGCACCTGCTGAGGGACGAGAAGCAGCGTGCGACCATGCTGTAGCCGGGTTGACACAATTTGACGGATCGCACCACCGGCTGCGAGTCGACCGCTCTCGCGGAAGTGGTAAATTCATACGAAAACCACACCTACGAGAGAACATATGGCCCGGTCCATGATCTGCGTCGGCGACACGACGACGCACGGCGGGCGCGTGCTGGAGGGCACCGCGACCGCCACCATTGACGGCAAACCCATTGCCGGCGTGGGGCACAAGGTACTTTGCCCGCAGTGCAAAGGCATCTTCCCGATCCTGCCCGCCAGCGGCCGGCGCTACCCGCACCAAATTGCAGGCCGTGAAACGGCCATCGAGGGCATGAAGACCGCGTGCGGCGCGACGTTGATTGCATCACAGTCTTCCGCGACGCTCGACGACGTCGGAGCCGGCGAAGCAACGACCGGCGGCGCAGCCTCTGCCGCCGCTGCAGCGTTGGCCCCTTCCCCCACGCTCTGTCTCGAATGCCTGAAATCCGCCGCCGAGAATGCGGCGACAATGATCGCGCGCGGGTGAGCCCATGACCGACGTATCGATCGAAGGGTTCTTCTTCAAACGTCAACAGCAGCTGACGATGCAGGTGCATCTGTACGCCCTCGTCGATGGTCTTCTGTTCGCGGATGCGGCCGGCGGATCGCCTCCTCAACGGTCGCAGGCGGCCGTCGCCCTGTTCGACGGCACACCGGACGCGTCGCTCGCCGACGCAGGCCCGTGGCTGCTCGACTGGGAACGGGCGTCCGGCAGCGCTCGACGCGTACTGTCTGTGATGGCCGGCGGTGCGACCGGCGTCTCATGGCTCATCAGCGCCTATCCGATCGAATCGCTCGCGGACGAGCTGCGTCGCCGCCTCGACGTGCGCCTGCCTGACGGCCGCACGGCCCTCCTCCGGTTCTACGACGCCCGCATCATGGCGGACATGGCATCGCTGATGGAGCTCACGCAGCACATGCAGTTCTTCGTCCCGACATTCAACTGGCTCGTGGAGGTGAACGGAAAATTGAAGGGAGTGCACCCGCATGCTTGAGCTGACACGCGAACAGATCGCCGGCCTCGCCGAGATCGATGCGCGCGGATATGTCGAACGCACCCGGCTAGACCTCGTCAAAGCGGACCCGAAGCTGGCCGACGACGAAACTCTGGCGACACGCCTCTGGAACGCATACGTCGCGGCTCGCCAGCTCGGCATTCAGTCCGACGAGAACGTCGCGGCGTTCCTTCGAATCGAGGCATACGCTCCGAAGTTTTACGAAAAGCCGGCCACGCGCGCGTGGCTGACTCGTCCTGGACGCTCGGCTGACGAACGCTTTCACGATTACCTTCGCGTCATCAAATGGCGCATCGAACATCAGGAACAGAACGGGGGGTCTCGAAATGGCGGGATTGGTAGTACCGGTGATCGAAGCGGCGGCGGTGGAACTTGGGCCGCTATTGGCGCGCGCTGGCGTAGCCTTGTTGGGTGGGGCAGCAGTGGCCGGAACGGGGAGTCTGTCGGGTGATACGCCGAAGGACCAAAGCAAGGCGACGCCCGACGTCCGTGCGGTGCCTCGTACTGGTGAAAAGTGCAAGCAATGCCCGCCCGAACTAGGAGGTGCGCCGGTCCGACGCCGTTACAACATGAATCGCGGGCCTCGTGAGTATCAAGGGCGCATCACCGGACGGCCGTATAGCATCGAGGAAGGATGGAGCGAGGAGTGGGCATGGAATGGCACCGACTTCGATGGATTCCAACAACCGGCGTGCCTCCTGCAGGAAGCGAAGGGCGACTATGACCAATTCTTCGATAGCGAGACGAAGAAGCCGGTCACGTGGTTCAAGGGGTTTTCTAAAATCACGGTGGAAATCGAAGAGCGAGCAATGAAGGTACATGCCAACCCACCAACCAAACTCCAGTACTATTTTCAGACTCCGCTAACGATGTCCTACTTCCGCACAACTCTCGCAGAAAACGGGATTCCCTACGTTGTCACTGGCTGAATATGAAAATCACCTCCCGCTTCAGAGATCCGCAGCATGATGCGTCCGACCTGCCCGTCGTCTTCGAACAGCTCGGATCAGTCGCGCACGCAATACACGCTCACGCGCCCCGGCTCGCCCAATGGTTCCTGACAGGCGATTCGAAAGAGGAAGCGCGTCTGTATCCTGCGTTCGAGAACTGGAAGCCTACAACGGCTGCACTGGCGGTGTTGCGAACCGAATTCGAAGGCGCGGAGCATCGGCCGCAAATTATCTCGTTGTGGGATGGCGGCGATGATCAACGCAGTGGTGCGACATTGACCTATCTCGTCGCAACCAAAGAGCGACCCAAGAAAATCGAAGCGGACTTCAATGACGAACGATTGCTTTCAGCCGACCAAGCCGCTGCAATCGTCGAGGCTATTGTCCAGCACACCGCGCCGGCATACGTGACGGTCGAGCCTCAGGGTTATGTCGACAAGCAAGTCTTCGACGACAAGCCCGGCGTCGGTTGGATGCTGTACCTACCGAAGGTCATTACGCAACAACAGGTGCCAGAGGCACGCGCCCTAATCCCGGTCCCCTCTTCCGGAAAGCAAACCGGCACCATCGTCGTCAGCGTGATCGACGGCCCGTTTTCCATCGAAAAGCCGGAACACGTCGAAGTCGCGAATCGAATCGAGATCCGCCTCGTTGACCAGGATCTACTGCCGAACTACGCGGGCATTTGAGGGAGATGGGGCAACTGCCCCACAGACCACCCTCTTCAGAACAGTCCGACAGGCTGCGCCGCGTCATCCCAACTGAAGATGATCAGCTCGTTGCGCTCGACGCCCTTGTGACCGCCGGCAACCGTATACTGGAGCGGCACCGTCTCGATGTGAAAACCTTCAAACACGCGCCGGATGTCGGAATGGTCGTTCAAGCTGACAATTGCTCGCCCCTTAATTTTGCGAAGACGATCCGCAATCTTCTCGTATTCCTCGAAGGCAAACTCGACGCCGTAACCGCGTGTTTCGTAGTACGGCGGATCGAGATAAAAAAGCGTGTGCGGACGGTCGTATCGTTCCATGCATTCGCTCCAATGCATCCGCTCGATGTACGCACCCGCGAGGCGCAAGTGCGCGGCTGACAGTTCTTCTTCCAAACGAAGCAGGTTCAGTCCGGGCGGCGCAGTCGTCGCGGTACCAAACGTCTGACCGTGCACAATGCCGCCAAAGCAGCTTTTCTGCAGGTAGTAGAACCGAGCTGCACGTTGGATATGGGCGCGCGTTCAAGTGATTCGTTCCGGCGCAGCGCGGCTCATCGAGACGATCAAATCACCAGTCCACGGGCGAACGAAGGCCACGTTCGGGAGGGTCGTAGTCGCTTGGCGGCCATGCGCTGATGCGAACTCGCCTATACGGCCAAAGAGCCGATTTAGGCGTGGTTACGCGTGTTTCTTGAGTGGTTAGAGGCGACTTTGTACCACCCTAGACGACTTTCTTACAAGGATGAAAGCGGGGGTCGGAAAAAGAAAAAGCCCTGATTTATCAGGGCTTTTTCTCTTCTTACTTGGAGGCGCGAGCCGGAGTCGAACCGGCCTAAACGGCTTTGCAGGCCGCTGCATAACCGCTTTGCTATCGCGCCAAAAGCGGACTGTCCGAATGCCGTGAGGCAAGCGACAGATTTTTATTCGAGGACCGGGAGTCCATCAAATAAAAAGGGAAGCGTGGCTTCCCCATTACCTGGAGCGGGAGACGAGTCTCGAACTCGCGACCTCAACCTTGGCAAGGTTGCGCTCTACCAACTGAGCTACTCCCGCATTGTCCTGCACCTGCAGCGCTTTGCCATTCAACACGCTGCCAGAAAAATCTGGAGCGGGAGACGAGTCTCGAACTCGCGACCTCAACCTTGGCAAGGTTGCGCTCTACCAACTGAGCTACTCCCGCATTGTCCTGCACCTGCAGCGCTTTGCCACTCAACACGCTGCCAGAAAAAATCTGGAGCGGGAGACGAGTCTCGAACTCGCGACCTCAACCTTGGCAAGGTTGCGCTCTACCAACTGAGCTACTCCCGCGCATTGCTGCGACACTGCTTCCCCGTCACACACTTACTTCGTCGTGCAGCGGAGAAGCGAGATTATGTCGAAGGCACATTCGTGTGTCAAGGGCTTTTCCAGCCCTTTTTCCAAAAAGCTGCTCACCCCGCTCCGCGACGCGGGTTACGCACCGCCGCGCTCGCGGATCTGCGGCCATGCGAGCTTCATGTAGTACAGCATCGACCAGATCGTCAGCACCGCCGCGAGATACATCAGCCACTCGCCCCACACGCGCGTGTCGATCGTCGCGATGCCGAGCGGCAGCGGGCCGTAGTACAGCAGCATCGGGATCGCGACCATCTGGCATGCGGTCTTGAACTTGCCGAGCTGGTTCACCGCGACGCTCTTCGACGCGCCGATCTGCGCCATCCACTCGCGCAGCGCCGAGATCGCGATCTCGCGGCCGACGATCACGAGCGCGATCGCCGCATCGACCCGCGAGATCTGCACGAGGATCAACAATGCGGCCGTCACCATCAGCTTGTCCGCGACCGGATCGAGAAATGCGCCGAACGACGACGTCTGGTTCCACTTCCGCGCGAGAAAGCCGTCGAACCAGTCGGTCAGCGCGGCGAGGATGAAGATTGCCGCCGCCGCGAGATTGCGGTGCGCGCCGCCCATCACCGTGTCCGGCAGATAGAACACGCCGACGACGAGCGGAATCAGCACGATCCGGACCCACGTCAGGAAAATCGGGAAATTGAACGGCATGGCATGCGGGTCAGTAAAGGATTCGCAATTGTGCCGTGTCGACCGGCCCGCCACAAGAACGCGGGAACGCGCGCTCGCGGGGCGGAAAGTGCCGGTCGCACGGCCGCGTCAATGAAGCTGCTTGTAGATCTGCTCGGCGAGCGCGTGCGAGATGCCGTCGACGCTCGCCAGTTCCTCGACGCTGGCCGCGACGACGCCGCGCAGCCCGCCGAACCGCGCGAGCAGCCGCTGGCGGCGCTTCGCGCCGACGCCTTCCAGCTCCTCGAGCCGCGACGTCTGGCGCGCCTTCGCGCGCTTCGCGCGCATTCCGGTGATCGCGAAGCGGTGCGCCTCGTCGCGGATCTGCGCGACGAGCATCAGCGCGGCGCTCTCCTTGCCGAGTTCGAGCGGCGAGCGGCCGTCCGCGAACACCAGCGTCTCGAGGCCGACCTTGCGTCCCTCGCCCTTCGCGACGCCGACCAGCATCGACGTGTCGAGCCCGAGCTCGGTGAACACCTGGCGCGCGATCTCGACCTGCCCCTTGCCGCCGTCGATCAGCACGATGTTCGGCAGCAGGCTCGATGCCTCGGCCTGGCGCGTCGATTCGCCGTCGATGCCGGCCGCGTCGTCGGCGGCCGCCGCCTGCGCGGCCTGCTCGACCATCTTCTCGTAGCGGCGCGTCAGCACCTGCCGCATCGCCGCGTAATCGTCGCCGGGCGTGATGCCGGTGATGTTGTAGCGCCGGTACTCGCCCGACTGCATCTTGTGATGGTGATAGACGACGCACGACGCCTGCGTTGCCTCGCCCATCGTATGGCTGATGTCGAAACACTCGATGCGCAGCGTCGCGAGATCGTCGCATTCGAAGCCGAGGGTCTCCGCAAGCGCGCGCGTACGCGCCTGCTGCGAGCCCTGCTCGGACAGCAGCCGCGCGAGCGCGAGCCGCGCATTCTGTTCGGCCATCGACAGCCACGCGCGCCGCTGCCCTTGCGGCTGCCGCACCAGCGACACCTTGTGGCCGGCCTGCTCGGACAGCAGCTCGAGCAGGTCGTGGCTTGCCGGCGCGTGGCTCACGACCAGCACGGGCGGTACGCGGTTGCCGAGATAGTGCTGAGCGATGAACGCGTCGAGCACCTCGGCCTCGACCGATGCGCCGGCGTCGCGCGCGCCGGCCGCCTCTTCCGCGGGCTGGTCGGGCAACGCCGCAGCGCTTGCGCCGGCCGGGTCCGCGTCGTCCGCCGCATCGGCATCGTCCCCGAGCCCGCCTTCGGCCAGCGTCAGCGCGCTTTCGACGTGCGTCGGGAAATAGGCCTTGTCGCCGAGATGCCGGCCGCCGCGCACCATCGCCAGGTTCACGCACACGCGTCCGCCCTGCGCGACGACCGCGAGGATGTCGACGTCGCTGTCGCTGCCGACCTCGATCGCCTGCTGGTGCAGCACCGTCGCGAGCGAGCTCATCTGGTTGCGCACCGCGGCGGCCTGCTCGAACTTCAGCTCGGCCGCGAATGCGTGCATCTTCTGCTCGAGCTCCTTCATCACTTCCGACTGCCGGCCGAGCAGGAAGCGCGCGGCGTTCGACACGTCGATCGCGTAGTCGTCCGCGGAAATCGCGCCGACGCACGGCGCCGTGCAGCGTCCGATCTGATGCAGCAGGCACGGCCGCGTGCGGTTGTTGAAGACCGAGTCCTCGCAGGTACGCAACTGGAACACGCGCTGCAGGATCTGGATGCTTTCGCGCACGGCCCACGCGCTCGGGAACGGTCCGAAATACTGGTTCTGCTTGTCGACCGAGCCGCGGTAATACGCCATGCGCGGAAAACGGTGCGCGGTGAGCTTCAGGTACGGATACGACTTGTCGTCGCGAAACAGGATGTTGTAGCGCGGCGCGAGCGCCTTGATCAGGTTGTTCTCGAGCAGCAGCGCCTCGGCCTCCGAGCGCGTGACCGTCGTCTCGATGCGCGCGATGCGCGTGACCATCATCGCGATGCGCGGCGACAGCTGCGTCTTCGTGAAATAGCTCGACACGCGCTTCTTCAGGTCGCGCGCCTTGCCGACGTAGAGCACGGCTCCGGCCGTGTCGTAATAGCGGTAGACGCCCGGCATGTGCGGCAACTGCGCGAGGATCTTCTTCGGTTCGAACGGGAGGTCGGCGGCTTCTGGGGATGTCATGCGTGATCCGGGTGCCTTGTGGCGCGGAACGGGTCCATTAGAATCGTCAGTTTAGAGCATTCACCGGCCCGCTTCGATGCCCAGCACCGCCCCCGCCTCTTCCGCGTCCCCCGCACCGCTCGCGCCCGGCGAACCGATCGCGTGCGACCTGTTCTGCACCGTGATCGACAACTTCGGCGACATCGGCGTGTGCTGGCGCCTCGTGCGCCAGCTCGCGCACGAGCACGGCTGGCAGGTGCGCCTGTTCATCGACGACCTGCATACGTTCGCGCGGCTGCAGCCGGGGGTCGATCCCGATGCCGCGCGGCAGACGGTCGACGGCATCGCGATCGAACACTGGCATGCGGAAGTCGGCGATGCGCTCGAGATCGCCGACGTCGTGATCGAAGCGTTCGCGTGCGAGCTGCCCGGCGCGTATCTCGCGGCGATGGCCCGCCGCACACGCCGTCCGGTGTGGATCAATCTCGAATACCTGAGCGCGGAGGACTGGGTCGCCGATTTCCATTTGCGCCCGTCGCCGCATCCGCGCTATCCGCTGCTGAAGACGTTCTTCTTCCCGGGGCTGTCGGCCGGCACCGGCGGCGTGCTGAAGGAGCGCGACCTCGACGCGCACCGCATCGCATTCGAAACGAACGCCGCGGCGCGCGCCGCGTGGTGGCGGGAATCGACCGGCGGTGCGCCGCCCGCGCCCGGCACGGCGGTGGTCAGCCTGTTCGCGTACGAGAATCCGGCAGTCGACGCGTTGCTCGCGCAGTGGCGCGACAGCCCGTCGCCCGTCGTCGCACTCGTACCGGCCGGGCGCGTGTCGCCGGCCGTCGCGCGCTATTTCGGGGTCGAGTCGTTCGGGCCGGGCGCACGCGCGACGGCCGGCAACCTGACCGCGTACGGGCTCGCGTTCGTCCCGCAGGCCGACTACGACGCGCTGCTCTGGGCCGCGGACATCAATTTCGTGCGCGGCGAGGACTCGTTCGTCCGCGCGCAGTGGGCGCGCAAGCCGTTCGTGTGGCACATCTACCCGCAGGCCGACGATGCGCACCTGCCGAAGCTCGACGCCGCGCTGGCGCATCTGTCGGCCGCGCTGGACGCCGCGCCGCGTGCGGCGCTCGAGCGCTTCTGGCACGCGTGGAACGGCGCCGGCACGCCGGACTGGGCGGATTTGCTGCAACACCGTGCCGCGCTCGACGCCAACGCGGCCCGCTGGGCGGACGCGCTCGCGAGCATCGGCGATCTCGCCGGAAAGCTGGCGGAATACGCAAAATCTCAGTTAAAATAAGCGGTTATCCGACGGCTGACCACGCAAGCGCTCGCGTTTGAGCTTGGGGCGCCCACCGGAACGCACCCCCGCTTGCGCCGTCAGCCGTTGCGCAACGCTCAGGCACCTATTTATTTGATTGGATCAGGACAGTTTTTTATGAAGACCGCACAGGAACTCCGCGTAGGCAACGTCGTGCAGATCGGCAGCGACGCATGGGTCATCGCCAAGACGGAATACAACAAGTCGGGCCGTAACGCCGCCGTCGTCAAGATGAAGATGAAGAACCTGCTGACGAACGCAGGCCAGGAATCGGTCTACAAGGCGGACGACAAGTTCGACGTCGTCGTGCTCGATCGCAAGGAAGTGACGTACTCGTACTTCGCCGACCCGATGTACGTGTTCATGGACGCCGACTACAACCAGTACGAAGTCGAAGCGGAAATGATGGGCGAAGCGCTGAACTACCTCGAAGACGGCATGGCTTGCGAAGTCGTGTTCTACAACGAGAAGGCGATCTCGGTCGAACTGCCGACGATCCTGGTTCGCGAGATCACCTACACGGAACCGGCCGTCAAGGGCGACACGTCGTCGGGCAAGGTGCTGAAGAACGCCAAGCTGGCAACGGGCTTCGAACTGCAGGTGCCGCTGTTCTGCAATACCGGCGACAAGATCGAAATCGATACGCGTACCAACGAATACCGCAGCCGCGCGTAATCCCCTGCGATTTTTCGTATCGAACAAAGCGCCCTGCGGGGCGCTTTTTGTTTGTCCGGCCCCAACAGCAGCACGCTTCGGTGTCGTGGCGAACACAAAATCCAGCACTAAAGGTATTCAATTTGTATCATCGGTAACTGTTTTATAGCGACAGAGAAATAATGCGCGTCAGGCGTTCGGCGGGGCATAAAATCGGTTTTTAATCTGACATGCGGCTGCGGCCGGCCTCGGTGGCCGACAGCTCGCCTCTCTTGACTCGACTCGCGTCCACCATGCCACACGCCCTGATTGTCGAAGACGATCCAAACAGTCTGTCCGGCCTGACCGCGCTGCTCGCTGCAGACGGCTTCTCCGTCGACACGGCCACGTCGCTCGCCGAGGCGCGCACGGCGCTCGGCCGCTCGATTCCCGACGTCGTCCTGGTCGACCTGAACCTGCCGGACGGCAGCGGGTTCGACCTGCTCCAGCATCTGCCGCAGCAGCAGCCGAACGGCTCGCTGCCGGTGATCGTGCTGACGGGCAACGCGACGGTCGAGAGCGCGATCGAAGGCCTGCGTCACGGGATCTGGGACTACCTGCTGAAGCCGATCAACATTCCGCGCCTGCGCAGCCTGCTGGCCCGGATTCCGCGGCCCTACGAACTGATCGACGAAGTGCAGACGCTGCGCGCGTCGCTGCGCCATCTCGGCCGCTTCGGCGCGCTCGTCGGCCGCAGCGAAGCAATGCAGCACGTGTACGACATGATCGAGCACAACGCGCGCACCGAAACGGCCGTGCTGTTCGCGGGCGAAGCCGGTACCGGCAAGAAGCTGGCCGCGCGCACGCTGCACGACCTGAGCCGGCGCCGCAAGGGGCCGTTCGTGTCGTTCGACTGCCGGACGATCGCGCAGGCCGGCCGCCACGGCGCGTCGCTCGACAGCGTGCTGTTCGGCCACGAGCGCGGCGCGTTCGACGGCGCGGAGCGGCGCGAATCGGGCCTGTTCGAACAGGCGGGCGGCGGCACGCTGTTCCTCGACGAAATCACCGCGCTGCCGCTCGTGCTGCAGGAAGCGCTGCTGCATGCGCTCGACTCGCAGAACTTCATGCGGATCGGCGGCACGAGCTCGATCGCGAGCGATTTCCGGCTGATCGCGGCCACGCGCCGCCCGGCCCGCGAGGCGGTCGCCAACGGCACGCTGCGCGAGGATCTGTGGCTGCGCCTCGATGCGGCGTCGATCACGATGCCGCCGCTGCGCGAACGCGACGGCGACGCGCTCGCGATCGCGGATGCGCTGATCGACGAGCTGAACCGCGAAGCGCGCGCGACCGGCCGCAGCACGACCGACAAGCGCGCGGCGCCCGGCTTCGTGCGCGAATGCCTGTCGTACGAATGGCCCGGCAACGTGCGCGAACTACAGGAGCGCGTGCGCTTCGCGTACGATGCGTCCGGCGATTTCATCGAGACGCTGCGCGCGGGCGAAGCGAGCTTCGCGGCCGGCGCCGCGCTGAACGGCAGCAGCGTGCAGATCAAGGTCGGCACCCCGCTGTCCGACGTCGAGGACCTGCTGATCCGCGCGACGCTGGACGCGGTCGGCGGCACGCGCCATCGCGCGGCGACGCTGCTCGGCATCAGCCCGAAGACGCTGTACAACAAGCTGCAGCGGATGAAGGTCAACTGAACCGAACGGTCGGCGCTCGCCGGGGGCGTTGTCGAGATTTGACGGTTAGTTGCATAACGTCCGTCACCGCTCCCCGTACCGCCCAATGAAAAAGCCGCGCAACCGCGCGGCTTTTCGTTTTCGGCAACCGGCCATCGCGCGGCGTCGCGCCGCCCTGTCCGGTTACGCCAGCGCGCTGCTCAGCAGCGTCTGCGCGCGGACATACTCGGGCTGCGCGATCAGCTTGTCCCACTTGAGCGCCTTGCCGCGCGCCCGCATCCGCTTGATGCGCCGCACCGACTCGGCCGACGCCTGCGCGTTCAGTTCGTTCAGCACGACCTCGGCCGCGTCCGGCTGGTTGCACACGAGCACCATGTCGCAGCCGGCGGCGAGCGCCGCATCGGCCGCCTGCGTGAGCGTGCCGCCTTCGCGTGCCGCTTCCATCGACAGGTCGTCGCTGAAGATCGCGCCGGTGAAGCCCAACCGCCCGCGCAGGATGTCCTGCAGCCACACACGCGAGAAGCCGGCCGGCCGCTTGTCGACCTGCGTGTAGATCACGTGCGCGGGAATCACCGCGGACAACGACAGGCCGAGCCAGTCGTACGGCGCGACGTCCTGCTCGAGGATCGCGTCGAGCGGCCGGTCGTCGGTCGGCAGCGCGACGTGCGAGTCGGCTTCCGCGAAGCCGTGCCCCGGAAAATGCTTGCCGCAGTTCGCCATGCCCGCGAGCGACAGCCCGTGGTTCAGGCTCTTCGCGAGCAGCGTGACGACGCGCGGGTCGCGATGGAACGCGCGATCGCCGATCACCTTCGAGTGCCCGTAGTCGAGGTCGAGCACCGGCGTGAAGCTCATGTCGATCCCGCATGCGCGCAGTTCGGCGGCCAGCACGTAGCCGACCGCGGTCGCGACCTTGGTCGCGAGCAGCACGTCGCGATCCCACAGCTCGCCGAGGCGGCGCATCGCCGGCAGCACGGTGAAACCGTCGGTGCGGAACCGCTGCACGCGACCGCCTTCGTGATCGACGGCGATCAGGATGTCGTCGCGCACCGCACGGATCGAATCGGTCAGTGCGGTCAACTGCGCGCGGTCCTGGAAATGCCGCGCGAACAGGATCACGCCGCCGGTGTTCGGATGCGCAAGGCGCCGCGCATCGTCGCGCGACAGGGTCGTGCCGACGACGTCGAGCATGACCGGGCCGGGAGTCGTTTTCATCGAATCGGGAAGTCCGTCAGGGAGTGGTTCGGGGAGCAAGCGCGGGCGGGGCCGGCGCGACGGCATCGGTCTCGGCGATCACGAACGACACCGCGTAGTCGCGTTCGTCGCTGACCGTCACGCGTGCGGTGATGCCGCGCGCGGCGAGCCAGTCGGCCAGTTCGCCCGACGCGACGACGTACGGTTCGCCGCTGCGCTGGTTCAGGGTCTGCAGCGCGCGCCACGTCATCGGCCAGTGCATGCCGAGCCCGATCGCCTTCGAGAACGCTTCTTTCGCGGAGAAACGCGTCGCGAGAAACGCGATGCCGCGTGCCTCGGAACGCGCGCGGCGCGCATGGAACACGCGCAGCTCGTCGGGGCCGAGCACCTTCTCGGCGAACCGTCCGCCCGTGCGCTCGAGCACGGCCGCGATGCGGCTCACCTGGACGACGTCGGTGCCAATACCGTAGATCGCCATGTCAGCACCCGCCGCGATGCCCGGACGATGCCGGATCGCGATCGACGTGCGCGCGCTCGCGATGCATCGTCAGCGCGCGCCGCCGTGCAGCGCGGCGACGCGTGCGGCGACCATGATCGCCTTCATCTCGCGCACCGCGTTGTCCCAGCCCGCGAAGATCGCGTGCGCGACGATCGCGTGGCCGATGTTCAGTTCGACGATGCCGTCGATCGCGGCGATCTGCTGCACGTTCGTGTAATGCAGGCCGTGCCCGGCGTTGACCTTCAGGCCCAGTTGCGCGCCGGCCTGCACGCCCGCGACGATACGTTCGTATTCGCGCTGCTGCTCGGCTTCGTCGTGCGCATCGGCGTAGCGGCCGGTATGCAGCTCGATCACCGGCGCACCCGCTTCGTGCGCGGCGCGGATCTGCGTTTCGTCCGGATCGATGAACAGCGACACACGCACGCCCGCGTCGGCGAGCTGCTTGCATGCGGCGCGCACGGCCTCGAAGCGGCCCGCGACGTCGAGGCCGCCTTCGGTCGTCAGCTCCTCGCGCTTCTCGGGCACGAGGCACGCGTCGTGCGGCCGCACGTCGCACGCGATGTCGAGCATCTCGGCCGTCACCGCGCATTCGAGGTTCATCCGCGTCTTCAACAGCGGGCGCAGCTTGCGCACGTCGGCATCGACGATGTGGCGGCGGTCCTCGCGCAGGTGCAGCGTGATTGCGTCCGCACCGGCCTCTTCGGCAGCGAGCGCCGCGCGGATCGGATCGGGATAGGCCGTGCCGCGCGCGTTGCGCAGCGTCGCGACGTGGTCGATGTTCACGCCGAGGTCGATGGCGGTGGGCGTTGTCAGGAAGAAGCTCATAGGTTTTGCAGGTCGATCAGGATCTGGCGCGTGGCAAGCGGCGTACCGCCGAGATAGGTGTTCAGCAGGAAGCGCATCAGCGTCTTGCTTTGCGCGACCGTCTGGGCTCGATGGTAATCGTCCTGCTCCATGTCGAGCAATGTCTGACCGGTAATCACCGGCCAGTGCGACGGCACGTCGTCGTCGGCGTTGCGCACGCCGCGCTCGGGATCGAACACGTAGCGGCGATCGGGTTCGACCGCGCGGCGCGCGACCGTCCGGTTCAGCGCCATCGCATAGCCGGTCTCGCGCAGCAGCACGCGCTCGAACGAGCGCAGCACCTGCACCGCCGGTTCGCCGTGCGCAAGGCGCGTGAGCGTCAGCACGTAATGGTTGAACAGCGGCGGCTGCGGATCCTCGCGCGCGCAGAATTTCACCAGCAGCTCGTTCACGTAGAAGCCGCACAGCAGCCCGTCGCCGCCGAGCGGCAGCATCCCGCCGACCCACTCGGCGCCCGTCAGCGTGCGCACTTCGGATTTGCCGGACCACGACAGCAGCAGCGGCTGGAAGGTCTGCAGCACGCCGCGCAACGCGGAGTGCGGGCGCTTCGCGCCCTTCGCGACGAGCGCGAGGCGGCCGTGATCGCGCGTGAGCACGTCGATGATCAGGCTCGTTTCGCGGTATGGATAGCTGTGCAGCACGAACGCCGGCTGCTCGGCCACGCGGAAATCGGACGTGCGAGACGTCGCACGCCGCGCCTTGCGACGCGGCGGTTCGGGCGGCGCCGGCAGCGGCGCGTCGTTCGCGCCGGCCGTCACCGCGTCTTCGGTCGACGTCAGCGCGTCATTCGTACCCATAGGCGCGCAGCCCCGCCTCGTTGTCGGCCCAGCCGCTCTTCACCTTCACGAAGGTCTCGAGATACACGGGGCCGTCGAACAGCTTTTCCATGTCCATCCGCGCTTCGGTGCTGATCTGCTTGAGCTTCTCGCCCTTCTTGCCGATCACCATCGCCTTGTGCGAATCGCGCTCGACGAGGATCGTCGCGAAGATGCGCTTCAGGCGCCCTTCCTCCTCGAACTTGTCGATCAGCACGGTGCTCGTGTACGGCAGCTCGTCGCCGGTCCAGCGGAACACCTTCTCGCGCAGGATTTCGGCCGCGAGGAAACGCGAGCTGCGGTCGGTCAGCTCGTCCTCGCCGTAGATCGGCTCGCCTTCCGGCAGGTACGGCTTGATCGTGTCGAGCAGGCGCTTGATGTCTTCCGGACGCTGCGCCGACAGCGGTACGAGCTCGGTGAATTCGCGCAGCCCGCTCATCTGCTGCATGAACGGGAACAGCGACGCCTTGTCGGCCACGCGGTCGATCTTGTTCGCGATCAGCAGCGTCGGCATGCCGGGCGGGATCAGGTCGAGCACCTTCTGGTCATCGGGCCCGAAGCGGCCGGCTTCGATCACGAACAGGATCACGTCGACCGACGTGAGCGTCGACGTGACCGCGCGGTTCAGCGAGCGGTTCAGCGCGGTGCTGTGACGGGTCTGGAAGCCCGGCGTGTCGACGAACACGAATTGCGCGTCGTCGAACGTGTTGATGCCGGTGATGCGATGGCGGGTCGTCTGCGCCTTGCGCGACGTGATGCTGATCTTCTGGCCGACGAGTGCGTTCATCAACGTCGACTTGCCGACGTTCGGACGGCCCACGATCGCGATCATGCCGCAGCGGAAACCGGTAGGAGCGGGAGTGTTCATATCGTTTGGGAGACAGGTTCGGAACCGGCCGCGCGGCGCGCGGCACGATCGATGGGCGATTCAGTGGCCGGCATCGGCCGCGCGCGCCTGGGCGGCAGCGAGGCTGGCGCCGCCGGCCGGCGTCTCGGTGTCGGGCGCCGCGGCGTCGCGGGCGCGCGGCGCCGCACGCGACGCGGCTTCGGAACCGGAAGCCGGCTTGTCGGTGGACGGCGCGGCCGGATCGGTCGGCTGGGCCGCCGGCTTGTCCGCTGCACGGGGTGCGCCTTCCGCGGGCTTGTCGGCGGGCTTGTCCGCGCGCTCGGCCGGCTTGTCCGCCGCGCGCGAGCCGGGTTCGTTGCGATCGGACGGCTTTTCCGGCGGCTTCTCGGACGGCTTGTCGGCAGGTTTGTCCGCGGGCTTGTCGGTCGCCGGTTTCGCGGGCCGGTCGGCCTTGTCCGCAGCGGTTTCCACATGCGCCGCGCGAATCGCAGCCATCGGGGCCTGAGCCGGCCGCTCGGCCGGCTCGGCGCCGGCACCGGCACCGGACGCCGCGGCCGCAGCCTTCGCGTCGCGCGCCGCCGCCCGCTCCTTCCGTTCCGGAGAGCGCAAGTCGAGCGCTTCCTGCACGCCCTTCACGCCGGGCACGATTTCGGGCTCGACATGCTTCGACCCGCGCGCATTCTTCGAACGCTTCGGCTTGGCAGCCAGCATCGGCGCGGCCGCCAGCACCTCGTCGAGCGCCTTCTTCGCGGCAGCCTGCTCGGCCGCGCGGCGGCTCGCGCCGGAGCCCGACACCTTCACGTCGAGCTTCGGTACCGTGCACTCGACCTCGAACTGCTGATTGTGCGCCGCACCATGCGTCGCGACGACCGTATAGGTCGGCAGCGCGATCTTGTGCCCCTGCAGGTATTCCTGCAGCAGCGTCTTCGCGTCCTTGCCGAGCGTGCGCGGATCGATGTGGTCGAGAATCGGGATATAGAGGCGCTTGATGACCCCTTGGGCGGCTTCGAAGCCGCCATCGAGGAACACGGCCCCGATGATGGCTTCGAACGCGTCCGCGAGGATCGACGGGCGACGGAAGCCGCCGCTGCGCAACTCGCCCTCGCCCAGGCGCAGCCCTTCGGAAATATTCAGGGCCTGAGCGATTTCGTACAGCGACTGCTGCTTGACGAGGTTGGCGCGCACGCGCGACAGGTCGCCTTCGTCCAGCTTGCCGAAACGCTGGAACAAAAGGGCTGCCACCGCGCAATTCAGAACGGAATCGCCGAGAAACTCGAGCCGTTCGTTGTGCGTGGCACTGTGACTGCGATGGGTCAAAGCCTGGCGCAACAATTCCGCATTGCGAAATTCGTAGCGCAGCCGGCTTTCCAGCTGGGATAGGGGCATGTGCAGGAGTATAACGCGGGCGCCGGTCGGGCCGAAACGGCACGGCCGGACGCGAAAAGGCGTGACGAGGCGGTGTTACCGCCGGTTCTTAAAGTAGTTCGGCAATACGCGACGCGGCCCGTGCGTCGCGCATTGCGTGCGAGCCGGATGCGATCAGTTGAAGGAACCGATGCGCTTCAGGTCGCCGAAATTCATCCAGATGAAGAACGCGCGGCCGACGATGTTGTTGTCCGGCACGAAACCCCAGTAGCGGCTGTCCGCGCTGTTGTCGCGGTTGTCGCCCATCATGAAGTAGTGGCCGGGCGGCACCTTGCAGATCACGCCGCGGCTGTTGTATGTGCAGTTGTCGCGATACGGATAGTCGTAGGCGCCCATCACGAACGGGGGCACGGCCGGATTGTTCAGGATCGCGTTCTTCTTCGTGCCGATCGTTTCCTCGAACTGCTTCGCGTAATTCTGGCGCTCGTCGTCGAAGAAATCGGGCAGCGGCGTTTCGGGCACCGGCTGGCCGTTGATCGTCAGCTGCTTGTCCTGGTAGGCAACCGTGTCGCCCGGCAGGCCGATCACGCGCTTGATGTAGTCGACCGACTCGTCCTTCGGATAACGGAACACGACGACGTCGCCGCGCGACAGCGGGCTGCCCTGCGTGATCTTCGTGTTCGTGACCGGCAGGCGCAGCCCGTATTCGAACTTGTTGACGAGAATGAAATCGCCGACCAGCAGCGTCGGCACCATCGAGCCCGACGGGATCTTGAACGGCTCGACGACGAACGAACGCACGACGAACACGGCCAGGATCACCGGGAAGAAGCTCGCGGTGTACTCGAGCCACCACGGCTGACGCAGCTTTTCGTCGCGCAGCTTCGAACGCGTCTGCACCGCGTTTTCATCCGCGAAGCGCTTGTCGATGCGCGACTGCTGGCGATCGAACTCCTCGATCGCCGCATCGGCCGCCTTGCGTCGCCGCGGCAGGAACACCAGTTTGTCCAGCACCCACGCTACGCCCGTCACGACGACGAGCACAAAAAGAATCAGCGCAAAATTCATAAAAGGATCAGTCCTGTTATTTGTCTTCGACGCGCAAGATCGCGAGGAACGCCTCCTGCGGGATCTCGACCGAACCCACCTGCTTCATGCGTTTCTTACCTTCTTTCTGCTTCTCGAGCAGCTTCTTCTTTCGCGTGATGTCGCCGCCGTAGCACTTCGCGAGCACGTTCTTGCGCAGCGCCTTGATGTTCTCGCGCGCGACGATGTGCGCGCCGATCGCGGCCTGGATCGCCACGTCGTACATCTGGCGCGGGATGATCTCGCGCATCTTCGCGGCCACTTCACGGCCGCGATACTGCGACTGCGAGCGGTGCACGATGATCGACAGCGCATCGACCTTGTCGCCGTTGATCAGCATGTCGACCTTCACGACGTCCGACGAACGGTATTCCTTGAACTCGTAGTCCATCGACGCGTAACCGCGCGACACCGACTTCAGGCGATCGAAGAAGTCGAGCACGATCTCGGCCATCGGGATCTCGTACGTGAGCTGCACCTGGCGGCCGTGATACTGCATGTTGATCTGCGAGCCGCGCTTCTGCTCGCACAGCGTGATCACCGAGCCGACGTAATCCTGCGGCATGTACAGGTTCACGGTGACGATCGGCTCGCGAACCTCGGCGATGCGGCCGGGCTCCGGCATCTTCGCCGGGTTCTCGACCATGATCGTCGAGCCGTCGCTCTGCACGACCTCGTAGACGACCGTCGGCGCGGTCGTGATGAGATCCATGTCGAACTCGCGCTCGAGCCGCTCCTGCACGATTTCCATGTGCAGCAGCCCGAGGAAGCCGCAGCGGAACCCGAAGCCGAGTGCCTGCGACACTTCGGGCTCGTACTGCAGCGACGCGTCGTTGAGCTTCAGCTTCTCGAGCGATTCGCGCAGCGCGTCGTACTGGTTCGCCTCGACCGGATAGAGGCCGGCGAACACCTGCGGCTTCACTTCCTTGAAGCCCGGCAGCGGCTCGGTCGCGGCCTTCGCCGCATGCGTGACGGTGTCGCCGACCTTCGCGGCCGTCAGTTCCTTGATGCCGGCGATGATGAAGCCCACCTGCCCGGCCGACAGCGATTCGAGATTGCGCGACTTCGGCGTGAACACGCCGATATGCTCGACCGGATACTGCGCGCCGGTCGCCATCATCTTGATCTTGTCCTTCGGACGCAGCGTGCCGTTGACGATGCGCACGAGCATCACGACGCCGACGTAGTTGTCGAACCACGAGTCGATGATCAGCGCCTGCAGCGGCGCAGCCGGATCGCCCTTCGGCGGCGGCACCTTCGCGATCAGTGCTTCGAGCACGTCCTCGACGCCGAGACCCGTCTTCGCGCTGCAGCGCGTCGCGTCGGTCGCGTCGATGCCGATCACGTCCTCGATTTCCTCGATCGCGTTCTCGGGGTTCGCGGCCGGCAGGTCGATCTTGTTCAGCACCGGCACGACTTCGACGCCGAGCTCGATCGCCGTGTAGCAGTTCGCGACCGTCTGCGCCTCGACGCCCTGGCTCGCGTCGACCACGAGCAGCGCGCCTTCGCACGCGGACAGCGAACGGCTGACTTCGTACGAGAAATCGACGTGCCCCGGCGTATCGATCAGGTTGAGGTTGTAGACCTTGCCGTCGCGGGCGCGATAGGACAATGCGGCCGTCTGCGCCTTGATCGTGATGCCGCGCTCGCGTTCGATGTCCATCGAGTCGAGCACCTGCGCTTCCATTTCGCGGTCGGCGAGGCCGCCGCATACCTGGATGATGCGATCCGCGAGCGTCGACTTGCCATGGTCGATGTGCGCGATGATCGAGAAATTGCGAATATGATCCATTCAGTGCCGATCAAGCGAAAAAGGCGCGCTCGACGACTGCGGAGCACGCCTTGTAAGTCGGTGAAAAAACGGCTTATTTTAGCCGAAAAGGCCTTTGCCGGGCGGTAATTTGGACGCTCGGTCAGGGACGCCCGGTAGAGACACCCTGCCACGGAGGCCGCTCAGGCGCGCCCGGCTACGGGCGCCCTGTCTGAAACACGTTGGCTGCCCTAGCCGGCCGCCGCCGCCTCCTCACGGGGCGCGATCGACCAGCACCCGGCCCACGTTCAGCGCCGGGCCGCGAGCGCGCCGCGCACCCTCACGTCGTCGAAGCGGTGGCGGCACACTTCCGCGCCGTCCAGCAGCAGCACCGGCACGTCCTCGTCATAGCGGGCGACGAGCGCCGGATCGGTGTCGATGTCGACGTAGTCGACGGCGACGCCGAATTCGGCCGCGACCGGCGCCAGCGCGTCGCGCATGTCGTCGCACAAATGGCACCAGCCGCGGCCGTAGAGCGTGAACATCGGCGCGTTACTTCTGCGTCGGGCGCGGACGCACCGGCACGAATTGCGTGTTGTCGCCGCGCCGCACGAGCACCGCGACCGCCTTCTGCGGATCGAGCTGCGACGTCACTTCGGCGAACTGCTTCGCGCTCGTGATGTCGGTGTCGCCGACGCGCAGCACGATGTCGCCGCGCTGCAGCCCCGCGCGCGCGGCCGGACCGTCGACGCCGTCGATCTGCACGCCGTTCTTCAGCTTCAGCGACTTCATCTGCTCCGCCGGAATGTCGCTGACCGTCAAGCCGAGCGAATTGGCCTGACGCGGCTTCTGCGGCGCGTTCTTGCGCTGCTCGGCCTTCGCGGCCGTTTCCGTCGGCGTCTCGGCGATCGTGATCGGCAGATCGCGCGCCTGGCCCTTGCGCCACACGCTGACGGTCGCCTTCGTGCCCGGCTTCGTGTCGCCGACCATGCGCGGCAGATCCGACGCGGTATCGACCGGCCGGCCGTTGAACTTCAGGATGATGTCGCCCGGCTGGATGCCCGCCTTGTCGGCCGGGCCGCCCGGCTCGACGCTGCTGACGAGTGCGCCTTCCGCCTTCGGCAGCCCGATCGAGTCGGCCACGTCCTTCGTCACCTCGCCGATCGCGACCGCGATGCGGCCGCGCGTGACCTTGCCGGTCGCCTTCAGCTGGTCGGCCACGCGCATCGCCTCGTCGATCGGGATCGCGAACGAAATGCCCATGAACCCGCCGGTGCGGCTGTAGATCTGCGAGTTGATGCCGATCACCTCGCCCTGCATGTTGATCAGCGGGCCGCCCGAGTTGCCGGGGTTCACCGCGACGTCGGTCTGGATGAACGGCAGGTAGTCGCCCGTGTTGCGGCTCTTCGAACTGACGATGCCGGCCGTCACAGTGTTGTCGAGGCCGAACGGCGAGCCGATCGCGACGACCCACTCGCCGACCCGCACCTTGTTCGAATCGCCGATCGCGACGACCGGCAGGTTCGACGCCTGGATCTTGACGACGGCCACGTCCGTGCGGTCGTCGACGCCGATCAGCTTCGCCTTGAATTCGCGCTTGTCGGTCAGCGTCACGTAGATCGTGTCTGCATCGTCGACGACGTGCGCGTTCGTCATCACGTAACCGTCGGCCGACACGATGAAGCCCGAGCCGACGCCGCGGTTCTGCTCGGTGTCGGGCGGATTGTCGGGCGCCGGCGCGCTCTTCGGATTGCCGTTGCCGCTACCGTTGCCGGGCGCCTGCGGCAGCGGAATGCCGAAGAAGCGCCGGAAGAATTCCGACATGTCGCCGTTGTCGAAGCCCGGCGGAAGCACGCCGCGCGGGCCGGGCACCGGCACGTTCGCGGTAGTCCGGATGTTCACGACCGCAGGCCCCACCTTTTCGACCAGATCGGCGAAATCGGGCAGGCTGGCAGCGGGAGGCGTGACAGCGGCCGCGGTTTGCGGGACGAGCGGCAGGCAGGCACACAGCGCCGCCGCCGCGAGCACTTTGCGCAGCGTGAGTTTCGTCATGTCGGAAGCCGTAGCGTTACTTGGAAGCCTTGTATTCTATGGCAGACGCGAACTGCTGCAACGTGGCCGGCGGCACTTCGCCGAGCACGGTGATCCAGTAGTCGCCGCGGCGCTTCACGAGCACGTGGGTCGCGCCGGTGCTGCCCGCGCCTTCCTTGCGCGTATTCTTTTCGGCCGGTTCGATGAAGACGGAGATCGTCGCGAGGCCGTCGGTGAAGACGGCCTGATCGACCGGAATCGGCGGATCGCCGGCGTCGCGCGCGGCCATCGGCCGGCGCACCTCGCGAATCTTCCGGAAGCCGGCGATGGTCGGCGCGATCTGCCAGCCCTGCGCCTCCATGTCGACCGTCGCGACCGGCGGGCGGACGACCGTCCAGCCGCTCAGGTTGCGCATCCCGGCCGCGATCGCCGACTTGTCGCCGGCGGCCCCGCCCGTCTGCAGTTGCGAGAACGCGACCTGCTCGAGCACGTGATCGTTCGCGTCGAGCGTCTGCGAGCGCAGCAGCAGCCCGGTGCGGGCGTCGGCCCACAGCTTGTACGTGAAGCGGTACGCATCCTTCGGCACGAGTTCGACGACCTGCGCGTCGATCCCCGCGACCCGATCCTTGCCGAGCAGCTTCGCGTCATAGACGGACATCACATGGTCGCCGCCCGCGCCGAGCAGCGCGGGAAACGAGTCGCGCGTCTGGCGGCGTTCGACCACGCACAGCTTGCGTTCGGGCACGAACGTGTACAGCTCGTCGTTGTGCCGCAGTACCTTGCGCGGCTTGCCGTCGAGCGATTCGATCCGCTCGAACTCGCCGTCGCGGGACGCGACGTGCGCGATGCGCGACGACTGGACGTACCCGCCGCGCTGGTAGACGAACGTGCCCTCGTAGCTCTGCTGCTGCGCCGCCTGCTGGATACGGTCGAGCCACTCCGCCGCGCCCTTGCGGGTCGCGACGGGGTCGTCCGGTTGCTGGGCGCTGGCGGGGAGGGATTGAACGGACAACAGGGCGGCTGCGCAAAGCAGGAGGGCCGGCAGCCGCTTCCATCCGGAGATGGCGTGATTCAACTGCAATGTCCGCATCGGGTTTATTGGCCTGGCGTGGTGGTCACGGCAGCGCGGATCAGCGGCATCGAGCCCGTGACGACGGGCTGCTGCGCGAATTGCTGGTGCGCTTCAAGGTATTGGTCGAGACTCGCGTCGCGGATGATGTTGACGTCCTGCAGGCCCGGCTGGGCCGATGCCTGCGCAACCGTCACGCGCTGCAGGTTGCCGTTCTGCGGCGCGCCTGCCGACGCGACCTGGACGGCCCCCGGTGCACCGGCCGTCTGCATCTGCGGGACGACGATCCACGTCAGCGTGGCGGCCGCTGCGGCCACCGCGAACGCGGGCACGACCCGGCGGCGCAGCGACAACAGCTTGCGCGCGACCGGCGCGGCGGCCGGTGCGAGCAGGTGCGGCTCGCTTTCGAGCGCGGCCGACATGCGCGCGGTGAACGCAATGCTGGTTGCCGGCGACAGCGCGAGCTCGTCCGAGCGCAGCGCATCGCCGATCAGGTGGTAATGGGCCCACGCAGCGCGATCCGCGCGGTCGAGCTCAGCCAGAAACTGCCCGTGATCCGGGCCGTCGAACAGTTCACCGTCGACCAGAGCGGAAAGGCGCTCGCCGCGCGAGCACGCTTGCGACTGCGTATTGACCGACCCCATGATGCTCCCCATCTTGCACACACCCCGTCGTGACTTCACGACTCTATCCGTAACTAGACCCCGACCCGCGTCGTTGCGCCCGTCGCGCTTACCAGCGCTTGCCTTCGGGCGTATCGAGCAGCGGACGCAATTTAGCAGCGATCGCCTCGCGCGCCCGGAAGATCCGCGACCGGACCGTCCCGATCGGACAATCCATCATTTCCGCGATCTCTTCGTAGCTCAGGCCCTCGATCTCGCGCAGCGTGATCGCCTGGCGCAGTTCTTCGGGCAGGACGGCCATTGCAGCGTTGACCGTCTCGGCAATCTGCTTGCTCATCAACATCGACTCAGGCGTGTTGATATCCCTTAGTTGGTCTGCGTCGGAGAAAGTTTCCGCTTCCTCGGCATCGGCCTCGGTGGAGGTCGGCGCCCGGCGGCCCTGCGTCGCAAGGTAGTTCTTCGCCGTATTGACGGCAATCCGGTACAACCACGTGTAGAACGCCGACTCGCCGCGAAATTGCGGCAGCGCACGATACGCCTTGATGAACGCGTCCTGGGCCACATCCTCGACCTCCGCGGGATCCCGCACGAGGCGCGAGATCAGCCGGATGATCTTGCGGTGGTATTTGGAGACCAGGAGTTCGAACGCTGCCTTGTCGCCTTTCTGTACGCGCTCGACCAGAGCCTGATCGATTTCTTTTTCACTCACCTGACAAATCCGTTAACTAGGGATGCAACGCGGAGCGTTATTGTAGCGTTCCGGCGACGGCCGCTGGTTACGGCAGGTAACCGCGCCGCCATCACGCCCGCCCCGCCGCGCCCGCGGTACGCGCCAGCACCGACAGCGCGCTGAACGACGCGGCGTCGAGCGCATCGGCCGGAATCAGCAGCGGCCGGGCGCGCCGGGCACCCTGCCCGACCGACAGCACGAGCAGCAGGCTGCTCCAGTGTGCATGGCCGGTCACGCGGCCCCGGGCCAGCAGGCGCCCGGTGCGGCCAAACGCCGCAATCTCCCCGAACGCATCGATCTGCAGCTCGGCCGGCAGCCGGCAGGCACAGGCCCGCGCAGCGCACACGGCGAGCAGCGCAGCCGTGGCCGCGGACACGCACGCGCCGGCGGCCGCACCGGCCCGCGGCGCCCAGAACAGGTACGCGGACGCGGCGGACGCCGCGACGAACGCAGCCAGCACGACATACGACACGGCCGAGGCCCGCAACGCAAAGCGCTGCGGACGCCCGGCCGGAGCATCGAATGGACTCGTCAAGCGATTCTTCGTCAGACGCGCTTGAACACCAGCGTGCCGTTGGTACCGCCGAAGCCGAAGTTGTTCTTCACGGCCACGTCGATCTTCATGTCACGCGCGGTGTTCGCGCAGTAATCGAGATCGCACTCGGGGTCCTGGTTGAAGATGTTGATGGTCGGCGGCGACACGTTGTTGTGCAGCGCGAGCACCGTGAACACCGATTCGAGGCCGCCTGCGCCACCCAGCAGGTGACCCGTCATCGACTTCGTCGAGTTCACGACGAGCTTGTACGCATGCTCGCCGAACGCCGCCTTCACCGCGTCCGACTCGTTCTTGTCGCCGAGCGGCGTCGACGTGCCGTGCGCGTTCAGGTACTGCACTTCATCCGGGTTCACGCCGGCGTCGCGCAGCGCCGCGACCATGCAGCGGCGCGGGCCATCCATGTTCGGCGCGGTCATGTGGTACGCATCGCCCGTCATGCCGAAGCCCGAGACTTCCGCATAGATCTTCGCGCCCCGCGCCTTCGCCGCTTCGTACTCCTCGAGCACCATCACGCCCGCACCCTCGCCCAGCACGAAACCGTCGCGATCCTTGTCCCACGGACGGGACGCGGTGGCCGGATCGTCGTTGCGGGTCGACAGCGCACGCGCGGCCGCGAAGCCGCCGATGCCGAGCGGCGACACCGTCGATTCGGCACCGCCCGCGACCATCACGTCGGCGTCGCCGGCCTGGATCAGGCGCGCCGCGAGGCCGATGCTGTGCAGACCGGTCGTGCAGGCGGTGACGGCCGCGAGGTTCGGGCCCTTCAGGCCGAACATGATGCTCAGGTGGCCCGAGATCATGTTGATGATCGAACCCGGCACGAAGAACGGCGAAATGCGGCGTGCGCCGCGATCGACGTAGGTCTGGTGCGTGTCTTCGATCATCGGCAGGCCGCCGATGCCGGAGCCGACCAGCACGCCGATGCGTTCCGCATTGGCTTCGTTCACTTCGAGGCCGCTGTCCCTGATGGCCTGGACGCCGGCTGCGATGCCGTAATGGATGAACGTATCCATGTTGCGGGCTTCCTTCGCCGGGATGTATTCCTCGGCGCTGAAACCCTTCACTTCGCCGGCGAAGTGGCAAGCGAGGTTCGACGCATCGAACTTCGTGACGGTGGCGATGCCGGACTTGCCGGCGACGAGATTGGCCCAGCCGTCGGCAACATTATTGCCAACAGGCGAAATCAGCCCCAGGCCTGTAACGACAACACGACGGCGGCTCACGGTAACCTCTTTTCCATTGGATGACAAAAGCAAAAGCCACAGTGGCCACAGGAACCAGCCCTGCGAGCCCTGTGGCTGTTAGTCCGTCCGGCGCGGTTGCCGGCAGGATGGCGCGTCAAACGCGAAGATCGCGGCGACGTGGCAGACAAGCGCGAAGGCGCTTACGCCTTGACGTTCGCGCGAGCGTAGTCGATCGCTTGCTGAACCGTCGTGATCTTCTCTGCTTCTTCGTCCGGGATTTCCATGCCGAACTCGTCTTCCAGAGCCATCACCAGTTCGACGGTGTCGAGCGAGTCGGCGCCCAGGTCGTTCACGAACGAAGCTTCGTTCTTGATCTCGGCTTCGGCGACGCCCAGTTGTTCAGCGACGATCTTCTTGACACGTTGTTCGATGTTGTCCATTACCCCTCCGAGGGAAAGTTCAGATTTACAAGTGCGCGCATTTTATCAGGTTTGCTGACGCCAAAACGCGCGTTGGCTTGATGGTCGATCAAGCGCCGATCCGCCTGAAAATCGGGATACGGCGCGGATGGTAAACGAAAACCGTTACGACATGTACATGCCGCCGTTCACGTGCAGCGTCGTGCCGGTGATGTAACCGGCCTGCGGCGATGCGAGGAACGCGACGGCATGGGCGATGTCTTCCGGGCTGCCGAGGCGGCCGAGCGGAATCTGGGTCTTGAGCGCGGCCTGCTGTTCTTCCGGCAGCGTCTTCGTCATGTCGGTGTCGATGAAGCCCGGCGCGACGCAGTTCACCGTGATGCCGCGGCTGCCGATCTCGCGCGCGAGCGCGCGGGTCATGCCCGCCACGCCGGCCTTCGCGGCCGCGTAGTTGGCCTGCCCCGGGTTGCCGGCCGAGCCGACCACCGACGTGATGTTGATGATGCGGCCGCCGCGGGCCTTCATCATCGGGCGCAGCACCGCACGCGACAGGCGGAATACCGACTTCAGGTTGGTGTCGATCACCGCGTCCCAGTCCTCGTCCTTCATCCGCATCGCGAGCTGGTCCTGCGTGATGCCCGCATTGTTGACCAGCACGTTGAGCGCGCCGAATTCCTTCACGGTCGCGTCGATCAGCGCTTCGGCAGCCGCCGCGTCATTGACGTTCAGCACCGCGCCGCGGCCCGTCACGCCCGCTTCCGCGAACCCGGCGGTGATCGCGGCAGCGCCCGATTCGCTCGTCGCCGTGCCGATCACCGTCGCGCCGAGGCGCGCGAGTTCGAGCGCGATCGCCCGGCCGATGCCGCGCGACGCGCCGGTCACGATCGCGACCTGTTTATCGAGAGTCTTTTCCATGAATCGAATATCCGTTTCTTGAGGAAAGGCGCCGCGTCACGCGGTCGCGAGCTTCAGTGCTTCGTCGAGCGAAGCCGGATCGAACACCGACGCGCCGACCAGGTTGCCGTCGATGCGTTTCGTCAGGCCAGCCAGCACCTTGCCCGGCCCGCATTCGATCACGTGCGTGACGCCCGTGCCCGCGATGTGCTGCACGCATTCGACCCAGCGCACCGGGCCCGCGGCCTGGCGCACCAGCGCGTCCTTGATCGCGGCCGGATCGCCGACCACCGCGACGTCGATGTTGTTGACGACCGGGATCTGCGGCGCCTTCACGTCGACGTTCGCGAGATAGTCGCGCAGCTGGTCCGACGCCGGCTTGAGCAGCGACGAGTGGAACGGCGCCGACACCGGCAGCGGCAGCGCGCGCTTCGCGCCCTTCGCCTTCGCGATCTCGCACGCCTTCTCGACGGCCGCCTTCGCGCCCGCGATCACGACCTGCGCCGGCGCGTTGAAGTTCACGGCCTCGACGACACCCGCTTGCGCGGCTTCGGCGCACACCGCGCGCACCGTGTCGTCATCGAGACCCAGGATCGCGGCCATGCCGCCCTGGCCGACCGGCACGGCCGTCTGCATCGCCTGCGCGCGGAAGCGCACGAGCGGCACCGCGTCCTTGAACGCGATCGCGCCTGCGGCGACCAGCGCCGTGTACTCGCCGAGGCTGTGGCCCGCGACGATCGACGGCGCCGGGCCGCCGGCCTGCTGCCATGCGCGATAGCACGCGTACGCGGCCGTCAGCATCACGGGCTGCGTGTTGGTGGTCAGATTCAGCTCTTCGGCCGGACCTTCGGCGATCAGCTTGCCGAGATCCTGATTGAGTGCATCGGATGCTTCCTGGAGCGTCTCGCGCACGACGGCGAGGTCGGCGAATGCGTTGAGCATGCCGACCGACTGCGAGCCCTGCCCCGGAAATACGAATGCAAATTTCATATCGTCCCCAATTGAATCGATTCGGACGGCGCGCGCGAACGGCGCGCCGGTTCGGGATCCGCACGCGGCAGTGGCGCGCCGCGGATCAGAAGCGGAAGACCGACGCGCCCCAGGTGAAGCCGCCGCCGACGCCTTCGATCAGCACGTGCTGGCCGCGCTGGATGCGACCGTCGCGCACCGCGGCGTCGAGCGCCAGCGGGATCGATGCAGCCGACGTGTTGCCGTGCTGGTCGACCGTCACGACCATGCGCTCCTGCGGCAGGCCGAGCTTGCGGCAGGTGCTGGTCATGATGCGGATGTTGGCCTGATGCGGAATCAGCCAGTCGACCTGCTCCGGGGCGAGATTCGCCTTCGCGAGCGCCTCGATCGCGACCTTTTCGAGCACGTTGACGGCGAGCTTGAACACGGCCTGCCCGTCCATGTGCAGGAACGCGCTGCCGTCGATCACGCCGCGATTGACGTTGCCCGGCGTGCACAGGATGTTCGAATAGCTGCCGTCCGCGTGCAGCGCGCTGCCGAGCACGCCCGGCTCTTCCGACGCGGACAGGATCACCGCGCCCGCGCCGTCGCCGAACAGCACGCAGGTCGTGCGGTCCTTGAAGTCGAGAATGCGCGAGAACGTCTCCGCGCCGACGATCAGCGCCGTGCGGTGCTGGCCGCTGCGAATGAAGCTGTCGGCCGTCGCCATCGCATACGCGAAGCCCGAGCACACGGCCTGCACATCGAACGCGGCGCCGCCGTTCTTGATGCCGAGCTTGTTCTGCAGCAGGCAAGCCGTGCTCGGGAACACGAAATCGGGGGTCGAAGTCGCGACGATGATCAGGTCGATCGACTGCGGATCGATGTCGGCCGCGTCGATCGCACGGCGCGCCGCTTCGAGCGCGAGATCGCTGGTCGTGACGTCCGGTGCGGCGAAATGGCGCGCGTGGATGCCCGTGCGCGCAACGATCCATTCGTCGCTCGTCTCGATGCCTTCCTTCGCGAGACGATCGGCGAGCTGCTGGTTCGTGACGCGGTCGGGCGGCAGATAGCTGCCCGTGCCGAGCACGCGGGAATAGAGAGTCGATTGGGCCATTTATGCTTTAGAGGATTGCGCAGCGGAAGGTTCGGCGTGATGGCCTGCGGCCGGGCTCGTCTGGCCTGCGCCGCCTGCGTCGTGTTCGCCGTCGCCGAGCGACACCGAATTGTCCGCCATCGCGCGCGTGAGGCGCTCCAGCACGCCGTTTTTGACGGCATCATACCCGCGTTTGATCGCCCACTCAAACGCGTACGCATCGGCCGAACCGTGGCTCTTGATCACGAGGCTCTTGAGCCCCAGCAGCGCCGCGCCGTTGTACTGGCGGTGGTCGACGCGTTTCTTGAAACGCATCAGCACCGGCAGCGCGAGCAGCGCCATCAGCTTCGACATCAGCGAACGGCCGAACTCCTCGCGGATGATGTCGGACAGCATCTGCGCGAGCCCTTCGGAAGTCTTCAGCGCGACGTTGCCGACGAAGCCGTCGCAGACGATCACGTCGACCGTACCCTTGTAGATGTCGTTGCCTTCGACGTTGCCGCGGAAATTCAGCGTGCTGGCGCGCAGCAGTTCGCCTGCGCGCTTGATCGTCTCGTTGCCCTTGATGACTTCTTCGCCGATGTTCAGGAGACCGATCGTCGGACGCTCCTTGCCTTCGAGCGCGGCGACGAGCGCGTGCCCCATCTCCGCGAACTGCAGCAGGTGCTGCGGCTCGCAGTCGACGTTCGCGCCGAGGTCCAGCATCATCGTGTAGCCGGTCGGGTTCGGCAGCGCGAACGCGATCGCGGGCCGCTCGATGCCGGGCAGCGTCTTGAGCACGTAACGGGAAACGGCCATCAGCGCGCCGGTGTTGCCGGCGGAGATGCAGGCCTGCGCCGCGCCTTCCTTCACGTGGTTGAGCGCGACGCGCATCGAAGAATCCTTCTTCTTGCGCAGCGCGACTTCGACAGGGTCGTCCATCGCCACGACTTCGGTGGCGGGCACGATGGTCAGCGCGGGATCGTCGAGGGCTTTCAGCTTCTTCAGCTGAGCGCGGATCGCGCTTTCGATGCCGACGAGCATCAGGTGCGCATCGGGATGCGCGCGGACGAACTTGACTGCCGCGGGAACGGTCACGGACGGGCCGTGGTCGCCTCCCATGCAATCGATTGTGAGCTTTACGGTCATGGAATGCGACGAATTTCAGGCACAAAAAAGCGGCAGTTGAATGCCGCCTTTTTGTTGAGCCAGGAAAGTGTCAAGCGAACCAGTTGTCACGCGAACGGCGATCGTAGCGCGCAACGCGTGACTTGACGCTTAGTCGTTCTTCGTCTTGACGACTTTCTTGCCGCGATAGTAGCCGTTCGGGCTGACGTGGTGACGCAGGTGCACTTCACCCGTGCTCGGCTCGACTGCCAGCGGCGCTGCCGTCAGGAAATCGTGCGAACGATGCATGCCGCGCTTCGACGGCGACTTCTTGTTTTGCTGGACTGCCATGACTAACTCCTAAATAATTTTCCGGATTCTAACACAGCCCGATCCGGCGCTTAACTACCCTGGCCCAAAGCCCTTACGCCTTCCCGCGCCACAACTGCTTAGTGTTTCTTGCTGCCGTCCCCGTCCTTCTTCAACGCTTCCAGCGCTGCGAACGGATTCGGCCGTTTGCCTTCGTCCTCGTCTTCGGCGGACTCGTCGTCCGCGTCTTCCGAAGGACCGCTCGCACCCGACACGAGGCTTTCGTGAACTGCCGGGCAAACCTCGTGCTTGGGCACGAGCGGCAACGAAAGCAGCAACTCCTCTTCGATCAAGTCGACGAGATCGAACTGGCGCGAGCCCACGATCACATCGGCTTCATCGTCGTCGAGCGGAAATTCTTCAGCTTCGTCTTCGGTCGCAACGACCCGGTACGTCATGTCGACGTCGAACGTCTGGTCGTACGGGGTCATGCAGCGCTGGCACGTGAGCCATGCATGGCCGTGCACCGCGAGACGCAGATACGGCTGCTGCCCGTCGGTGCCGTCGTCCTGCAGCTCCTTCTGGGTGAACCCCTCGGCCTGCCACGTGAAGACCGTGTCGCGATCGGGCGCGTCCGCCGGCACTTCGTTCAGCATGCGCGGCAGTTGCGACAGGCGCACCGCACCCGCTGCCTGGCGCCCGCTGCGGGCGAATTCGAACAGGTCGACTGCATGCGGATCAAGCGCTGCCGCAGGCTTGCCAGAAGAGGTGTTCATGTTGCGCTCCTGTCCACGGGCTGACTTGCGGGATCCGGCTTGCTGACGTCGCTCATTCGGCGCCGCCCTCGTCCGTGATCTCGGTCACGCACGATTGACGTACTTTACTTCCGAAGACCCGGCAGGCGCCACCACAACGAAAGCCTGCCGACGAAAAGCGGGAAAGCATACCTGTTTTACCTTTTACGGTCAATCACTTATGCTTGCGTCCGCGCAACGCCGCATCACACCTGACGATTCACCGACCCAACCGACCATGCCGGATACCGTTTGCCGCCCGCCGCGGCTGATTCTCGCCTCCAGTTCCCGCTACCGCCGCGCGCTCCTCGAGCGCCTCGGCGTGCCGTTCGACGTCGTGTCGCCCGACCTCGACGAAACTCCGCTCGCCGGCGAAACGCCCGCCGCGACCGCGCTGCGCCTTGCAGGCGCGAAGGCGCGGGCCGTCGCGGCGACCATCGACGCGCCGGACGGCGTGCTCGTGATCGGGTCGGACCAGGTCGCGACGTTCGACGGCCTGCAGATCGGCAAGCCCGGCACGCACGAGCGGGCGCTCGCGCAACTCGTGTCGATGCAGGGCCGCGACGTCGAGTTCCACAGCGCGCTCAGCCTGTACGACAGCCGCACCGGCGAAACGCACAGCGAGGACGTCGTCACGCACGTGCGCTTTCGCACGCTGCCCGAAGCCGAACTCGATGCGTACCTGCGCGCGGAAACGCCGTACGACGTCGCCGGCAGTGCGAAGTCCGAAGGGCGCGGGATCGCGCTGCTCGATGCGATCGACTCCAGCGACCCGACGGCGCTCGTCGGGCTGCCGCTGATCGCGCTCACGCGGATGCTGCGCGCCGCCGGCTATCCGCTGTTCGCCAACCACGGAGACCGCGCATGACGGCCGGCACGCTCTATCTCGTTCCGAACACCCTCGGCGAAGGCGACGCGTCGATGCTCGCCGCCGTGCTGCCCGCGGCCGTGCAGGCGCGCGCCGGCACGCTCGGCTATTACATCGGCGAAAACGCGAAAACGACGCGCGCGTTCCTGAAAAAAATAGGCACGACGCGGCCGATCCAGGAAATCGACATTCGAGAACTGAACGTCAACACGCCGGCCGGCGAGGTCGACCGGCTGCTCGCGCCGGTGCTGGCGGGCGCGGACGCCGGGCTCGTGTCCGAGGCCGGCTGCCCCGCCGTGGCCGACCCTGGCGCGTTGCTCGTGCGCCGTGCGCACGAGCGCGGCGTGAAGGTCGTGCCGCTCGTCGGGCCGAGCTCGATCCTGCTCGCGCTGATGGCGTCGGGCCTGAACGGCCAGAGCTTCGCATTCAACGGCTACCTGCCCGTCGATGCGGCCGCGCGCGCGAAGCGCCTGCGCGAACTCGAGCAGCTGTCGCGCAAGGCGCGCCAGACGCAGATCTTCATCGAGACGCCGTACCGGAATCACGCGATGCTCGACACGCTGGTTGCGACCTGCGCGCCGTCGACACAGATCTGCGTCGCGGCCGACCTGACCCTGGAAACCGAGACGATCGCCAGCCGCTCGGTGGCCGACTGGAAAAAAGCGCCGGCGCCGAACCTGCACAAGCGCCCGGCGATCTTCCTGCTGCTCGCGAACTGACGCTCTGCCCTCGGCACCACCCACGGCGGCACGGGACCCCGCCCCGGTTCGCTGCCGCGCCGGTCGGCCGGCCGCCGCTCAGCGCAGGCTGAACGACGCGCCGCCGGCGGCGAGCGCCTTCATCGCCGCACTGCCGACCGCCGCGCCGAACTTGCGCGCGACGCGGTTGGTCAGGCTTTCCTTCACCGTGTAGTCGACGAGATCCGGCGCCTTCAGCACGTCGCGCGCGACCGTGTCGGTCGTGCCGTAGCCGTCGGCGAGCCCGAGCTCGACGCTCTTCTCGCCCGTCCAGAACAGGCCGGAGAACATGTCGGGCGTCTCGTGCAGCCGCTTGCCGCGGCCGTCCTTCACGGCCTTGATGAACTGCGCATGGACCTGGTCGAGCAGTGCCTGCGCATGGGCGTCCATCTTCGGCGTCTCCGGCGAGAACGGGTCGTAGAAGCCCTTGTTTTCGCCCGACGTGTGCAGGCGGCGCTCGACGCCGAGCTTGCCCATCAGGCCCGTGAAGCCGAAGCCGTCCATCAGCACGCCGATCGACCCGACGATGCTCGCCTTGTCGACGAAGATCTTGTCGGCGGCCGACGCGATGTAATAGCCGCCCGATGCGCACATGTCGGTCACGACGACGTACAGCGGTTTTTCCGGATACTTCTTGCGCAGCCGGCGGATCTCGTCGTAGACCATCCCGGCCTGCACCGGGCTGCCGCCCGGGCTGTTGATCCGCAGCACGACGCCGGCCGTGCCGTCGTCGTCGAACGCGGCATCGAGCGCCGTGTTGATGTCGTCCGCGTTCGCGTTGGTACCGGCCGCGATCTCGCCGTCGATCGTCACGAGCGCCGTATGGCGCCCGCTCGCCGAGAACTTCGAGTCGCTCGAGAAATCGATCAGCGCGAACGCGAGCAGCACGAACACGCCGAGGAACGCGAAGCGGAAGAAGATCTTCCAGCGCCGCGCCGCGCGCTGTTCCCTGACGGCCGCGAGCGCGATCCGCTCGAGCGCCGCGCGCTCCCAGTTCGGTTCGCGGCTGTCGGGGCGGGACGAGGAATCAGGGGTATTCGGTTGGTCGGCCATGCGGTGGTGTCGTCAATCGGTCGTGGCGGGAGGCGTCGGCGCCGCGGGACGCAGGTCGGCATCGGGCACCCAGAATACCGCACGCCCGTCGGGCGTGTCGCGCTCGTCCACCTCGACGGGCCGCAGTCGGCCGCCGCGGCACGGGCCGCCCACGCACTTGCCGGTATCCGGCGCGTAGATCGCGCCGTGCGTCGCGCACATCAGGTACAGGCCCGACGATTCGAAAAATTGCCCTTCGGCCCAGTCGAGCTCCATCGGCACATGCGCGCAACGGTTCAGGTAACCGTATGCGCGGCCGTCGTAGCGCACGAAGAACACGACCGCCTGCTCGCCGCGCAGCGTGGCGTCGACGCGCACGCCGGCGCCGCCGTCCGTCAGCGCGTCCGACGCGCACACGCGCACGGCGTCCGCCGCCCCGCTCATGCGTGCTCCCGCAGCCATGCCGCCAGCGCGACGACGTCCGGCGCGACGAAGCGCGGCGACAGCGCCGCCAGCGCATCGGCCGTGTGTGCGCCATACGATACGCCGACGCCGGCGGCCCCGGCGCTCGCAGCCATCTGAAGGTCGTGCGTGGTGTCGCCGATCATCACGGTGCGCGCCAGATCCTGCCCCAATTCTCGGGAAAGCTCGTGCAGCATGGCCGGATGCGGCTTCGAGAACGTCTCGTCCGCGCAGCGCGTCGCATCGAACACGCTCGTCAGCTTCGACTGGTCGAGCACGCGGTTCAAGCCGACCCGGCCCTTGCCGGTCGCGACCGCGAGCAGGTAGCCCAGGTCGCGCAGTTCCGCGAGCAGTTCGCGCACGCCGGCGAACAGCTCGATGCGCTCATCGTCGAGCAAGTAGTGATAGCGGTAGCGCTCGGCCAGCCGCGGATAATCGGACGGATCGAGGGTCGGAGCGGTAATCTGCAGCGCGTCGCGCAGCCCGAGGCCGATCACGTATCGGGACGCCTCGTAGGACGGCGTGGGCAGGCCGAGATCGCGGCACGCGGCCTGGATGCTGTACGCAATATGCGCAGTCGAATCCATCAGCGTGCCGTCCCAGTCGAAGACGATCAGATCAAATTGCTGTCGGGCCATGCGAGTCAGGCGGTATCGCGCAGAGCGCTGAGTTGATCGAGGAAGCGCCGGCATTCGTCCGGCAGCGGCGCGTCGAACTGCAGCGCGTCGCCGGTCAGCGGGTGCGCGAGCTTCAGGCGGTGCGCATGCAGGAACATCCGTTTCAGCGACGGCTGCGCGTTTGCGCGCGCCAGTGCCTTGTTCAGTGCGAAATCGCCGTACTTGGCGTCGCCGGCGATCGGCAGGCCGAGATGCGCGAGGTGCACACGGATCTGATGGGTCCGACCCGTTTTGAGTTCCGCTTCGACGAGTGCGTAGCCGGGCCACGTATCGAGGAGGTTGAACACCGTATGCGACGGCAGCCCGTCGTCCTGCACGCGCACGCGCCGCTCCCCTTCCGCGGTCGAGTACTTGAACAGCGGCGCCTTCACCGCGCGGCGCCGGCCCCAGTCGGGCTGCCATTCGCCGTGTCCGCAGGCGAAGTAGCGCTTGTCCATCCGGTTCTCGCGGATTTGCTCGTGCAGGCCGACGAGCGCCGAGCGTTTCTTCGCGAGCATCAGGATCCCGGACGTCTCGCGGTCGAGCCGGTGCACGAGTTCGAGGAATTTCGCGCGCGGGCGCGCCTGGCGCATCTGCTCGATCACGCCGAACGCGACGCCGCTGCCGCCGTGCACCGCGACGCCGGCCGGCTTGTTGATGACGAGCATCGCGTCGTCTTCGTACAGCACGTCGAACTGCGCGGGCGGGACGATCGGCGTGTCGGCGCGCGCGAGGTCGGCAGCCGCGACGCGCACGGGCGGCACGCGCACGAGGTCGCCGAACGCTAGGCGGTACTGCGCGTCGACCCGGCCCTTGTTGACGCGCACTTCGCCGCTGCGCAGGATCCGGTAAATATGGCTCTTGGGCACGCCCTTACAGACGCGCAACAGGAAGTTGTCGATCCGCTGACCGGCCGAGTTTTCGTCGATCTGGATCATCGAGACCTGGCCGCTTGCGACTGAATTCTGGGATATTTTGCCTAACTCATTCATACTGAATATAATTTTGCCCAGCCTGACGTTGAGGGTGGCCTGACAGGCCGGCCCCGGCTGAATCGGGCAAGGCGCAAGCGCAAACCGTTATTTTACTTGCGCCGGGGGTCCGCTGCTCGCCCCTAATCAAAGAGATGCAGCAAGTTGCACGCACGGCGCTGCCCGTCGGCAAGGATTTCGCCCACAGGCGGATTCGGTCGGCAAGGCGCCGCGGTAACGGAAAGTTGGTTGAAAAGAATTTGATCGGCAGCCCGACGGCGCGAAGTGCGTCCGCAGGCTGCAGGTTGCGAAAATTACGGCGTTGCGCCCGATTTGGCCCCGCGAAGCGTGCGGGGCTTGGCGACGTCAAACCAGGGAAGTACACCCCAGGCGGGAAAGTCGGGCTGGATTCGATACTCCCCGCTGCGGCCCAAGCCGCAGCATCTGCCGCCCGTCGGCGCGCGCGACGCATTGCGCGCGCCCCGTGGCAGTGCCCCGGTCTCAGGCTTAGCGCGCTTTCGCAGCGTGCGGTGTGTGGACGCCGTGCTTTGAAGCCGTGTTCGCAGGTGCCCTATGGCCGCCGGCCCCGTCTTTCGGGCCCAAGCGCCTCTTCAGGCAATTCTCCCCGCCACCCTTCCCGCTCCAGCGTGCTCGTGACAACACAACAAGGCGCGGCCTGCCGTCGTTCCCGCCCTCGCGACTGACAACCGCGAGGCGCCGGCAGCAGAGCCGCCTGGAGTCGTTCATGAAACGCATGCTGTTCAATGCGACGCAGCAGGAGGAGCTGCGCGTCGCCATCGTCGATGGGCAAAAGCTCATCGACATCGACATCGAAACCGCCGGGCGCGAACAGCGCAAAGGCAATATCTACAAAGGTGTCATTACCCGCATCGAGCCGTCGCTCGAAGCGTGCTTCGTCAACTACGGCGAAGACCGCCACGGCTTCCTGCCGTTCAAGGAAGTCGCCCGCCAGTACTTCAAGGAAGGCATCGACATGCGCTCGGCGCGCATCCAGGATGCCCTGCGCGAAGGCCAGGAGCTGATCGTCCAGGTCGAGAAGGAAGAGCGCGGCAACAAGGGCGCCGCCCTCACGACGTTCATCTCGCTCGCCGGCCGCTACCTCGTGCTGATGCCGAACAACCCGCGCGGCGGCGGCGTGTCGCGCCGGATCGAAGGCGACGAGCGCCAGGAACTGCGCGAAACCATGGCGCAGCTGCAGATTCCGGACGGGATGAGCATGATCGCCCGCACCGCAGGGATCGGCCGCAGCGCCGAGGAACTGCAGTGGGACCTGAACTACCTGCTGCAGCTGTGGCGCGCGATCGAAGCGGCGTCGCAAAGCGGCAACCCCGGCCAGCCGATGCTGATCTATCTGGAATCGAGCCTCGTGATCCGCGCGATCCGGGACTATTTCCAGCCCGATATCGGCGAAATCCTGATCGACACGAACGAAATCCACGATCAGGCCCGCGCGTTCATGGACATCGTGATGCCGGACAACGTCGCAAAGGTGAAGCGCTACCACGATGACGTGCCGCTCTTCTCGCGCTTCCAGATCGAGCACCAGATCGAGACCGCGTACTCGCGCACGGTGCCGCTGCCGTCGGGCGGCGCGATCGTGATCGACCACACCGAAGCGCTCGTCGCGATCGACGTGAACTCGGCGCGCGCGACCAAGGGCGCGGACATCGAGGAAACGGCGACCCGCACGAACCTCGAGGCGGCCGACGAAGTGGCCCGCCAGTTGCGCCTGCGCGACCTCGGCGGCCTGATCGTGATCGACTTCATCGACATGGAGTCGGCCAAGAGCCAGCGCGAAGTCGAACAGCGCCTGAAGGATGCGCTCAAGCACGACCGTGCGCGCGTGCAGATGGGCAAGATCTCCCGCTTCGGCCTGATGGAGCTGTCGCGCCAGCGCCTGCGCCCGGCCCTGTCGGAAGGCAGCCACGTGACGTGCCCGCGCTGCAACGGCACCGGCCACATCCGCGACACCGAATCGTCCGCGCTGCAGGTCCTGCGGATCATTCAGGAAGAAGCGATGAAGGAAAACACCGCGGCGATCCACTGCCAGGTGCCGGTCGAGGTGACCGCCTTCCTGCTCAACGAAAAGCGTCAGGAAATCAACAAGATCGAGTCGCGCTTCAAGGTCGGCATCGTGCTGATCCCGAACAAGCACCTCGATACGCCGCACTACAAGCTCGAACGCCTGCGCCACGACGACGCGCGCCTCGACGATCCGCGTGCATCCTGGAAGATGGCCGAGGAAGCCGCCCGCGAACTGGAGTCGGAAACCGGCTACAGCAAGCGCGCGGCCGACGTGAAGCCGAAGCAGGAAGCAGCGGTCAAGGGCATCACGCCGGAGAGCCCGGCACCGCAGCGCGCGGTCGAGGCAGCGCCCGCGCCGGCTCCGGCCCCCGCACCGGTCGCCGCGGCAAGCGGCGGCTTCATCGGCTGGCTGAAGGGCCTGTTCGGCATGTCGCCGGCGCCCGCGCCCGCGCCGGTTGCACCGGCACCGGCGAAGGAACCGGCCGCCCGTCCGGCCCGCGAGCGGACCGAGAAGACCGAGCAGCGCGGCGGCGATCGCAACCGCAACCGTCGCGGCGGCGCCCAGCAGGCCCAGGGCGGGCGCGACCAGGCAGCGGCAGGCCGCGGCCAGTCGCCACGCCAGGAACGCGAAGGCAAGGAAGCGCGCGAGCCGCGTGAACCACGTGAGGGTCGCGAACCGCGCGAAGCCCGCGAGCCGCGCGAAAACCGTGAAGGCCGTGAGGGTCGCGAAGGTCGCGAGGGCCGCGGCCCGCGCGAAGGCCGCGAAGGTCGCGAGCCGCGTGAAAGCCGGGAGCCGCGCGAACCGCGCGAGAACCGCGAACCGCGCGAGCGCACCGAGCAGCCGGAAGCCGTCGAAGCAGCCGGCCGCGGCGAGCGCCAGGAACGCGGTGAACGTCGCGAGCGCGGCGAGCGCCGCAAGCCGACGCAACATGCGGCTACGCTCGAGACCGTGACCCGTGGCGAGAACCATCCGGAAGCAGAAGCCGAGCAGGCCCTCGCAACCGCGCTGCCGGGTGCCGACGTGGCTGCCGACGCGGAAGCCGGTGCACGTGACGGCGAGGAACGTCGTCGCCGCCGCCGCGGTCGCCGCGGCGGTCGTCGCGAGCGCGAGGACGAAGGCGCAGTCGTGGACCAAGGCGTGGACGGTGAAGCCGCCGCGCAGGTCGTGACGACGGAAGCCCCGAGCGCGGGCGAGCCGGCCCACACGGCCGCACCGGTCGCGGCGGCTGCGGTGGCAGGCGTCGCTGCTGCAGGCGCCGCCGTTGCCGAAGCCGCAGTCGAGCGGCGCGCCGAAGCGGTCGCGCCGGCCGCGGTCGACGAGCAACCGGCACCGGTTCGCGTCGAAGCGACGCCGGTCGCGCCGATCGAGCCGGCTCCGGCCGCCGAATCGGCACCGGCCGCTCCGGCAGCGGAACCGGCTCTGGTCGCAGCAGTCGCACCGGCTGCCGCGGCGGAGGCCGGCCCGGCTCCGGTCGCGGTGTCGCCGACCGACGCGTTCGAAGTGCCGGCCGCGCCGGTTGCCGTCGAAGCGCAACAGCCCGCGCCCGTCGAGCAAGCCGCACCGGCACCGGCCGCCGCAGCCGAAGTGGCTCCGGCAGCGGTCGAACCGGCTCGCGTCGAGGCCGCACCGGTGCAAGCCGTTGCTGCACCGGCGCCCACGCAACCGGCCGCTGCCGCCGCTTCGTCGAACCTCGACGTCGTGCTGGAACAAGCCGGCCTCGTGTGGGTGAACACGGACGCCGACAAGCTGCGCGCCGCGCAGGAAGCCGCGTCGCGCCTGCCGCGTCCGGCTCGCGTGCCGCGCGAACGCAAGGCGCTGCCGCCGGTCGACTCGACCCCGATGCAGCAGGTCGAAACGTCGCAGCGTTAAGCGGCGCTCCGCCCGACCAGAAAAAGCCCGCCCTCCGGCGGGCTTTTTCTTTTCCGCGCTGCGGGTTTCCGCCCACCGGTCCGGGGAGCCGCTTGCGGCTAGAATAGAGATCTGGCTCGCACTTCTTTCAACATGTCCCGACGCATCATTCCTCTCACCGACGTCAGCGGGATGCCGGATGTCTCCGGCGTCGCGCACGCGCCCGACGGCGCCCTGGCCGACGCGTTCGCCCGGCCGCTGCGCGACCTGCGCATCTCGGTGACGGATCGCTGCAACTTCCGCTGCGTGTACTGCATGCCGCGCGACGTGTTCGACAAGGACTACCCGTTCCTGCCGCACAGCGCGCTGCTCACGCACGAGGAGATCGAGCGCGTCGCGCGGCTGTTCGTCGCACACGGCGTCGAAAAGATCCGGATCACCGGCGGCGAACCGCTGCTGCGCAAGAACCTCGAATTCCTGATCGAGCGCCTCGCGCGCCTGACGACCCACGACGGCCGTCCGCTCGACCTGACGCTGACCACCAACGGCTCGCTGCTCGCGCGCAAGGCGCGCGCGCTGAAGGATGCCGGCCTCACGCGCGTGACGGTCAGCCTCGACGCGCTCGATGACGCGCTGTTCAAGCGCATGAACGACGCCGACTTCGCGAGCGCCGACGTGCTCGACGGGATCTTCGCCGCACAGGCCGCGGGACTCGCACCGGTCAAGGTCAACATGGTCGTGAAGCGCGGCACCAACGACGGCGAAATCCTGCCGATGGCCGAACGCTTCCGCGGCACCGGCGTGATCCTGCGCTTCATCGAATACATGGACGTCGGCACGTCGAACGGCTGGAACATGACCGAGGTGCTGCCGTCGGCGGACGTCATCGCGCGGATCGCCGAACGCTTCCCGCTTGTGCCGCTCGAGCCGCACACCGCGGCAGAAACCGCGCAGCGCTGGGGCTATGCGGACGGCCGCGGAGAGATCGGCGTGATCTCGAGCGTCACGCAGGCCTTCTGCGGCGACTGTACGCGCGCGCGGCTGTCGACCGAAGGCAAGCTGTACCTGTGCCTGTTCGCGTCGACCGGCCATGACCTGCGCGCGCTGGTGCGCGGCGGCGCGAGCGACGCCGAGATCGCGACCGCGATCGCCCGGATCTGGCAGGCCCGCACCGACCGCTATTCGCAGCTGCGCGGCAGCGCGGCCGCCGACGCTGCGGCCGACCGCGCCGGCAAGCGCGTCGAAATGTCGTACATCGGCGGCTGACGCGCGCCCGCCGCCCCCGATTCCCGCGATGTCCGCTTTCGCCTCGCCTTCCATCGCCGGCCTGCTGCTCGCGGGCGGACGCGCGACGCGCATGGACGGCGCCGACAAGGGCCTGCAGCTGCTGGACGGCACGCCGCTCGCGCTGCACGTGCTTCGGCGGCTCGCACCGCAGGTCGACGAAACGCTGATCAGCGCGAATCGCAACGTCGAGCGGTACGCCGAACTCGGCGCGCCGTTCGACGCGCGCATCGTCGCGGACGACACGCCCGATTTCCCCGGCCCGCTCGCGGGCCTGCTCGCCGGCATGCGCGCAGCGCGCGCACCGCTCGTCGCGTGTGCGCCATGCGACACACCGTACTTGCCGGCCGATCTCGTCGCGCGGCTGCACGCCGCGCTCGACGCGCAGCAGGCCGACATCGCGATGGCGGTGACCGTCGACGCACAGCACGCGCGCTCGCCGCAGCCGACGTTCGCGCTGTTGCGCACGTCGCTCGCCGACGACCTGGCCGCCGGCCTCGCGGCCGGCGAGCGCAAAGTGCGTGCGTGGTACGCACGCCACAAGACGGTCGAAGTCGAGTTTCGCGACGAGCGTGCGTTTTACAATGCCAACTCCTGGCAGGAACTCGCCGCGCTTGCCCGCCGCTGACGGCATGCGGCACCGTTCCCGCCCGCCGCATGCGCCTGCGCGCTCGGGCGCCCTCGTCGCGCCACCGGCCACGAACCCGATACGCCTTGCGGCGCCGTCAGACTGATGATCACGCACTCCTCGCCCGCCTCCCGAACCGCACCCGATTCCGCGGCCCCGCTGTCGCTCGCCGATGCGCAGGCGCTCGCGTGCCGATTCGCGGTGCCGGTCGACGCGTGCGACACGGTGTCGCTGCGTGATGCACTGGACCGCGTGCTCGCGGCCGACGTGAATGCGCCGTTCGACATTCCCGCGTACGACAACTCGGCGATGGACGGCTATGCGTTCGACGGCGGCGCAGCGGCGCTCGCATCCGCGGCCGACATCGTGCTGACGGTCGCCGGCACCGCGTACGCCGGCCATCCGTTCGACGCCGCGGTCGCGCCCGGCGCATGCATCCGGATCATGACCGGCGCACCGATGCCGGCCGGTTGCGACACCGTCATTCCGCAGGAACGCGTGCGCGTCGATGGCGACGTCGTCCGCTTCGCCGCGCACGATGTCGCGCGCGGCGCGAACTGCCGCCGGGCCGGCGAGGATCTCGCGCGCGGCGCGTGTGCGCTCGCCGCCGGCCGCATCCTGCGCCCGTCCGACCTCGGGCTGCTCGCGTCGTTCGGCCTGCGCGAAGTCGCGGTGCGGCGCCGGATCCGCGTCGCCGTGTTCTCGACCGGCGACGAACTGCGCGAACCCGGCGAGCCGCTCGGCCGCGGCACGCTGTACGACAGCAATCGCGGGATGCTGATCGCGATGCTCGAACGACTGCACGCCGACGCCTTCGATCTCGGGATCGTCCGCGACGATCCGGCCGCGCTCGAACGCGCGCTGCGCGACGCCGTCGCGGCCGACGCCGACGCGGTGATCACGTCCGGCGGCATGTCGGTCGGCGAAGCCGACTTCACGCGCGACGTGATGGCGCGGCTCGGCGACGTGACGTTCGCGAGCCTCGCGCTGCGGCCCGGCCGGCCGCTCGCATGCGGCACGCTCGCGCGCGCCGGCGAAGACGCCGGCCACGTGCTGTTCTTCGGGCTCCCCGGCAATCCGGTCGCGTCCGCCGTGACGTTCTACGCGATCGTGCGCCCCGCGCTGCTGACGCTGGCGGGCGCGCACGTGCCGCCGCCGGCGATGTACGCGGCGCGCAGCACGCACGCGCTGAAGAAGCGCCCGGGCCGCACCGAATACCTGCGCGCGATCGCGACGCGCGCCGCCGACGGCGAGTGGCACGTCGCGCCGGCCGGTTCGCAGAGCTCCGCATCGCTGAGCGGCCTCGCGGCCGCCAACTGCTTCATCGTCCTGGGCCACGATACCGCGGCAGTCGACGCGGGCGCCCCGGTCGACATCCTGCCGCTCGACGGCCTGATCTGAATTCCAATCGGTACATCTCTACGGGGGCAATCCGCACATGAAGAAACAAATCTCGTCGATCGCCGCGGGGCAGACCGCGAAGGCGCTGATCCTCGTCTACCTGACGTTCAGCGTGCCGATCGTGCTGCTCGGCATCCTGGTCGCGTACATCCGCTACGGGATGGTCGAGCTGAGCACGATCCTGAGCGCGCTGCTGCTGAACGCGATCCTCGGTTTCGTGCTGCTGTGGATTGCCTGCCACGCGTACAACTGGGTCGCGTCGCGCTTCGGCGGCATCGAGATCGTGCTGTCCGATCCGCCGGAGGAAGCGTGAGCGGCGCACCGCTGATCCGCGCGGCCGACGCGCGCGACGTCGGCGCGATCCTCGCGCTGATGCGCGAGCTGGCCGAGTTCGAGAAGCTCACGCATCTGTTCGTCGCGACCGAAGCCGATCTCGCCGATGCGCTGTTCGGCGCGCATCCCGCGGCCGAAGCGCTGGTCGCCGAGCACGACGGCGCGATCGTCGCGTATGCGCTGTTCTTCCACAACTATTCGACGTTCCTCGGGCGTCGCGGCCTGTATCTCGAGGATCTGTACGTGCAGCCGTCGCAGCGCGGCTCGGGCCTCGGCACCGCGATGCTGCAGCACCTCGCGGCACTCGCCGTCGAGCGCCGCTGCGGCCGCTTCGAATGGTCGGTGCTCGACTGGAACCGGCCGGCGATCGATTTCTACGAGAAGATGGGCGCGACCGTGCTGCCCGAGTGGCGCATCGTGCGCGTCACCGGCGACGCGCTGGACGCGCTCGCCGCACGCTGAACGCGGGCCGGCCACGACGCCGGTCGCCGCTGCAAAAGAGGACGGGCGCCGCGGCGCCCGTTTTTTGTTCCCGCCGGTTTCGGCCATGCATCATGCATCGTCGGCGTCGGCGCCGTCGGCGGCGTCCGCGCCGAGCAGCCCGGCCGCCGTGTCGCCCGGCAACGCCTCGACCTGCTTCAGCTTGCGGTTCATCACGCGGGTGCGCTGCTCGGCCGCCTCGATCGAGCGCGTGACCGTTTCGAGCTGCGCCTTCGTGCGCGCGAGCACGTCGCCGAACTTGCCGAATTCGGTCTTCACCGCGCCGAGCACCTGCCACACCTCGCTCGAGCGCTGCTCGATCGCGAGCGTACGGAAACCCATCTGCAGGCTGTTCAGCAGCGCGGTCAGCGTGGTCGGCCCGGCCACCGTCACGCGATAGTCGCGCTGCAGCAGATCGGTCAACCCCGGGCGGCGCAGGATCTCCGCATAGAGCCCCTCGGTCGGCAGGAACAGCAGCGCGAAATCGGTCGTGTGCGGCGGCGCGACGTACTTCTCGGCAATCGTACGCGCCTCCATCCGCACGCGCGCCTCGAGCGCACGCGCCGCTTCCTCGACCGCAACCGAATCGGCGCGCTCCTGCGCATCGATCAGCCGCTCGTAGTCCTCGCGCGGGAATTTCGCGTCGATCGGCAGCCATACCGGCGGCGCGTCGCGCGTGCCGGCCTCGCGCCCGGGCAGCCGGATCGCGAACTCGACGCGTTCGGTGCTGCGGGGCACCGTCGCGACGTTCTTCGCATACTGGTCGGGCGTGAGCATCTGTTCGAGCAGCGCCTCGAGCTGCACCTCGCCCCACGTGCCGCGCGTCTTCACGTTCGTCAGCACCTTCTTCAGGTCGCCGACGCCGGCCGCGAGCGTCTGCATCTCGCCGAGCCCGCGGTGCACCTGCTCGAGCCGGTCGGACACGAGCTTGAACGATTCGCCGAGCCGCTGCTCGAGCGTCGCATGCAGCTTCTCGTCGACGGTGCGGCGCATCTCCTCGAGCTTCGCCGCGTTGTTCGTCTCGATTTCCTTCAGCCGCTGCTCGAGCGTCGCGCGCACTTCGCCGATCCGCCGATCGTTCGCTTCCGTCAGCTGCGTGAGCTGCCGGTTCAGCGTATCGCCGAACAGCCGCAGCGCGACGGTCTGCTCGTCGCGCGCCTGCTGCGCCTGACGCTGCACGCTCTCGCGCATCGCGTCGAACTGCTGCGCGTTGCCGGCGACGAGCTTGCCGAGCTGCTGCGCGAAGCCGTCGATCTGGTTGTTCTGCACGGTCGCGATGCTCGTCAGCTGCGTCGCGAGCGTCTGCTGAAGCTGCGAGAAATTGCCGGCCAGCTCGGTGCGCGAGCCGCGTGCATTCTCGACGATCTCGCCACGCAACTCGCGTTCGAGCCGCTCGAGCGCGAGCGCCTGCGCGTGCGCGGCGTCCTCGATCTGGTCGCCGAGCACGGCCGCATCGTCGTGACGGCCGCCGCGCATGATCGCGACGATCGCCACCGCGAGCGCGACGGCCAGCACGACGACCGCCGCCAGCAACAGCGTCGTCGTCATGCGCGCGGCTTCCCGATCACGTCCGGGTTGATCGGATTCGGCGGCCGCCCCGCGCGCGGGCCTTCGCCGAGCGCGGCGATCAGGTTGTCGGCCGCGAGGTTCGCCATCGCGCGGCGCGTCTTCTCGGTCGCGCTCGCGATGTGCGGCGTGAGCACGACGTTCGGCACCTCGAGCAGCGCCGGATGCACGCTCGGCTCGCCTTCGTACACGTCGAGGCCGGCCGCGGCGATCGTCCCGGCGCGCAGTGCGGCGGCCAGCGCCGCGTCGTCGACGATGCCACCGCGCGCGATGTTGGTCAGCGTCGCGGTCGGCTTCATCTTCGCGAGTTCGGCCGCGCCGATCGTGTGATGGTTCTCCTTCGTGTACGGCAGCACCAGCACGACGTGATCGGCACGCGCGAGCAACGCGTCCTTCGACACGTATTCGGCATTCAGCTCGGCCTCGATCTCGGGCGCGACGCGCGAGCGGTTGTGATAGATCACCTGCATCCCGAAGCCGCGTGCGCGGCGCGCGAGCGCCTGGCCGATGCGCCCCATCCCGATCACGCCGAGCGTCGAGCCGAAAATGTCGCTGCCGAGGAAACCGTCGTACGCCCACTTCCGCCAGTGGCCGGCGCGCAGCCAGTGCTCGGATTCGGCGATCCGGCGCGCGGCCGCCATCATCAGCGCCCAGCCGAAATCGGCGGTCGACTCGTTCAGCACGTCGGGCGTGTTGGTGCCGAGCACGTTCGCCGCGTTGAACGCGGCCATGTCGAAATTGTTGTAGCCGACCGCCATGTTCGCGACGACGCGCAGGCGCGGCGCCGCCGCGAGCGTGGCCGCGCCGACCGGGTCGCCCGCCGTCAGCGCGCCGTCCTTGTCGGCGAGACGCGCGGCGAGCGCGTCGGGGGCAAGCGCGTCGCCGTTGTTCCAGTCGACTTCGAAATACTGCTCGAGCCGTTCGATCACGTCCGGAAAAATCGGACGTGCGACCAGGATCTTCTGCATCGCCATCTCCGCATGCCGCGGCCGGAACGCGGCGCGCCGTGCGCCGCCGGGACCGTCCGCGCTTGGTTGAAAATCGTCAGCCTACGCCGTGAAGAAGATCCACGACGTCAGCAGGAATACCGGCACCAGTATCACGAGCGCCCAGCCGAGATACGCGAAGAAGCTCGGCATCTTCACGCCGCGCGATTCCGCGATCGCCTTCACCATGAAGTTCGGCGCATTGCCGATATAGCTGTTCGCGCCCATGAATACCGCGCCCGCGGAAATCGCGGCGAGCGTCGTCGCGCCCGTCGTCATCAGCGCTTGCGCATCGCCGCCCGCGAGATTGAAGAACACGAGGTAGGTCGGCGCGTTGTCGAGGAACGACGACAGCAGGCCGGTCGCCCAGAAGTACATCGCGTCGATCGGCTTGCCGTCGGGCCCCGTGACGAGATGGACGATCTGCGCGAACGCGCCGTCGGCACCCGCGCGCAGGATCACGATCACCGGCGCGATCGTCACGAAGATGCCCGCGAACAGCTTCGCGACTTCCTCGATCGGCGCCCAGTTGAACGCGTTGCCCTCGCGTGCCGAACGCGGCGTCAGCGCGAGCGACGCGAGCGCGACGACGACGAGCGCGACGTCGCGCACGAGGTTCTGCAGCGCGACGTGCGTGCCCCACACGTCGAACGCGATGCCCGGTTTCCAGATGCCGCTCATCAGCACGAGGCCGATCACGGCCGCGAGCAGCACGAAATTGATCTTGCCGTCGATCGACAGCGCGGTGTCGTCGGGCGTCGGGTCGAGCGCGGCCGGCCGCTCCTCGCCGCCCTTCCGGTAGAAGTACGTATCGAGCACGAAGAACAGCGTCAGCAGCACCGCGCAGATGAACAGCATCGGCAGCGCGAGGTGCGTGGTCGTCCAGAAGAAGCTCACGCCGTTCAGGAAGCCGAGGAACAGCGGCGGATCGCCGAGCGGCGACAGCGAGCCGCCCGCGTTCGCGACGAGGAAGATGAAGAAGATCACGACGTGCACGACGTGCTTGCGGTTGTCGTTCGCGCGCAGCAGCGGCCGGATCAGCAGCATCGCGGCGCCCGTCGTGCCCATCACGCTCGCGAGCAGCGTGCCGAGCGCGAGGATCGCGGTGTTCAGCTTCGGCGTGCCGTGCAGGTTGCCGTTCACGCAGATGCCGCCGGCGACCGTGTACAGCGCGGTCAGCAGCACGATGAACGGGATGTACTCCTCGAGCAGCGCGTGCACCAGCGTGCCGAACGCGGCGCCGGCACCGAACGCGGCCGCGAACGGCGCGAGGAACGCGATCGCCCAGGCCGCGGCGATCTTGCCGAAGTGGTGATGCCAGAACACCGGGGCGACGAGCGGGAACACCGCGATCGACAGCAGGATCCCGGCGAACGGGATGCCCCAGAGTGCGGACAGCGTGGCACCGTCGAGCGTGGCGGCCGATGCGAGCGCTGGAGCGGCGCCAAGCGCGGCTCCCGACGCCATGCCCGCCCAGGCGGCATGTCGTTTCATGCAGAACTTCCTTGTTCGAGTGAGAGGAAATGCAGCGGGCGCGTCATGCGCCGCGCACGATGATCGCGTGCACGCGGTACGGGCCGTGTGCGCCGAGCACGATGGTCTGTTCGATGTCGCCCGTGCGCGACGGGCCCGATACGAAATTGACCGCGCGCGGCAGTTCGCCGCGCTCCGCGCGAATCAGCGCGAATGCGTCTTCATGGCCGGCGACGATGCGCGACGCCGGCACGATCGCGATGTGCGTCTCCGGCAGCAGGCCGGCCGATGCGTAGGTGTCAGGGCCGGACAGCAGCACCAGCGAACCCGTTTCGGCGGTCGCGCAGAAGCAGCCGGTCAGGCCGACGAGATCGCCGTCGCGCGGCTTGCGGCATTCGACCGACAGACCGGCGCCGGCCCAGTCGAGCTCGGCCAGCGTGCGCCACGCGACGGCCTGCAGCGGCAGGCCGTGCGCGGCCAGATAGCGTGCGGCGGCAGCGGGCGCGTCGGCCAGCATCGCGACTTCGTCGACCGTCGTCGACAGGCGCGCCGCTTCGTCGACGAATGCGGCGACGAGGTCGGCCGGCACCGGCGGGCGCGGCCCCTCGGGATGACGGGCGAGATAGTCGGCGACGCCGTCGCGCTCCGCTGCATCGGGTTCGGGCGCGCGTCCTTGCGCCGCGCGAATGCGTGCGAGGATCTGGCGACGGGCAGCGGAAGTGTCCATGAACGGTCCTCGTGACGTTGGCGTGCGATTCCGTCCGATTATACCGGCCGCCCCCGCCGCGACGCACCTGGGCGGACGGCCGACGCCTACTGCGACGCGTCGTCGTCGGCCGGCTGCGCGATGCCGAACACCTGGCGCAGGTACGCGAGATACGCCTTGTCGTCGCACATGCTCTTGCCCGGCGAATCCGACAGCTTCGCGACCGGCTGCCCGTTGCAGCGGACCATCTTGATCACGATCTGCAGCGGCACGTAGCCGAGGTCGTTCGTCAGGTTGGTGCCGACGCCGAACGCGAGCTTGCAGCGGTTGCGGAACCGTTCGTACAGCTGCATGACCTTCGGGATGTCGAGCGCGTCGGAGAACACGAGCACCTTGGTGCGCGGGTCGCAGCGGTTCGCCTCGTAGTGGCGCAGCATGCGCTCGCCCCATTCGAACGGATCGCCCGAATCGTGGCGCGCGCCGTCGAACAGCTTGCAGAAGTACATGTCGAAGTCGTTCAGGAACGCGTCCATCCCGTACACGTCGGACAGCGCGATCCCGAGGTCGCCGCGATACTCCTTCGCCCACATCTCGAAACCGTAGGTCTGCGAATCGCGCAACCGCGGGCCGAGCGCCTGGCAGGCCTGCAGGTATTCGTGCGCCATCGTGCCGAGCGGCGTCAGGTCATGCTTCATCGCGTAGAACACGTTGCTCGTGCCCGCGAACTGCGGCCCGAGCCCGTCGCGCAGCGTGAGCGCGACCTCCTCGTGCCACACCTTCGAGAAGCGCCGGCGCGTGCCGTAGTCGGCGATCTTGCAGTCGGCGAACTCGGGCTTCGCGCCGAGCAGCTTGATCTTCTCGCGCAGCCGTTCGCGGCCTTCGCGATAGTCGGGCTCGCGCTGCGTGTTGCGGAAGTAGACCTCGTTGACGATCGCGAGCACCGGGATCTCGAACAGGATCGTGTGCAGCCACGGCCCGTCGATCACGATGTCGATCTCGCCGTTGCCCTTCGGCGAAGGCGTGATCGAGATGTACTTCTCGTTCAGGTGAAACAGCGCGAGGAATTCGACGAAATCGCTCTTGATGAAGCGCATGCGCCGCAGGTAGTCGAGTTCGACGTCGGTGAAGCGCAGCGAGCAGAGGCCGCGCACCTCGTCGCGGATCTCGTCGATGTACGGCACGAGATCGACGCCCGGCGTGCGGCATCGGAAGCGGTACTCGACGTTTGCGGCAGGAAAGTGATGCAGGACGACCTGCATCATCGTGAACTTGTAGAGATCCGTGTCGAGCAGCGAAGTGATGATCATGGTTGCGGCACCGCCAATATCGTGACACGGCCCGGCGCACCGCGCGCCGCCCGGTCTGTCGGCCATGTTACCCGAATGCGGGCCCGACCATCGCGAAACCGCCTGCCGTGCCCGCCGCATCGCGCGGGCCGGCTGCGCCCGCGGTCGGCCCCATAAACTAATCACGAAACGATATAAGCCGGAAAGCCGACCACGCGATGCGGGTTTTGCGCTTCAGTTACAATGCCGCTTTTGGCGCAAACGCCACCCCATATATACCGCCAAGCAGGAGCGTTTTAATGACTCACGTTGTGACCGAAGGCTGCATCAAGTGCAAATACACGGATTGCGTGGATGTGTGCCCGGTGGATTGCTTCCGTGAAGGTCCCAACTTTCTCGCCATCGATCCGGACGAGTGCATCGACTGCGCCGTGTGCGTCGCCGAGTGCCCGACCAATGCGATCTATGCCGAAGAAGACGTTCCGGGCGACCAGCAGCAGTTCACCGAGCTGAACGCGGAGCTGGCGAAGAACTGGCCGTCGATCACGAAGACCAAGCCGGCACCGGCCGACGCGGACGAGTGGAAGGACGTGCAGGACAAGCTGCACCTGCTCGAGCGCTGATCGCGCAGCGGCGCCCGCGAAAAAATTTGCGTGCCTCCGCTCAAAGGTGTTGACAGGTTAGCCAACGCTCCATACAATCTCGTTTCTCTGCTGTTGTTGTTTGTTCCCCGATAGCTCAGTCGGTAGAGCGCCGGACTGTTAATCCGTAGGTCCCTGGTTCGAGCCCAGGTCGGGGAGCCAAAAACGCAAAGGCCCGTTGAAAGTGGACGGGTTTTTTGTTGGCCACCGAACACACGCAGATGTACCGATTTATTCCCCGATAGCTCAGTCGGTAGAGCGCCGGACTGTTAATCCGTAGGTCCCTGGTTCGAGCCCAGGTCGGGGAGCCAGACAGCGAAAGGCCCGTCAGTCGACGGGCCTTTTGTTTTTCCGGCACCGGTCGGCCATCGCCGCGCATGCTAGAGTTTCTGTCCCGCATTCGCATCCGGTTCCGTCGATGAAGCACCGCCTCCTTTCCGCCGCACCGTTCGCCGTCCTGCTCTCCGCATTGGCCGCCGCGCCGCTCGCGCACGCGGAGGAAGTCGGCAGCGTCAACACCCATTTCCGCGTGACGGGCTCCGACCGCGTGGTCGTCGAAGCGTACGACGATCCGCTCGTGACGGGCGTCACCTGCTACGTGTCGCGTGCGCGCACCGGCGGGATCAAGGGCACGCTCGGCGTCGCCGAGGATCCGAGCGAAGCGTCGATCGCATGCCGGCAGGTCGGCCCGCTCAGCTTCAAGGAACCGCTCAAGCAGCAGACCGACGTGTTCAGCGAGCGCATGTCGTTCATCTTCAAGACACTGCACGTCGTGCGCGTGGTCGACAAGAAGCGCAACACGCTCGTCTACCTGACCTACAGCGACCGCATCGTCAGCGGCAGCCCGAAGAACGCCGTGACCGCCGTGCCGATGCCGGCCGGCACGACGATTCCGGTCAAGTAAGCGCGCGCTGCGCCGGGCGCGCGAGCGATACACTGTCGACTCGACCGCCCCGCGCCCGACCATGCCCGCCGCCCGCCTCCCCGACTCCGCACGCTACTGGCGCACGCCGCTGCTGCCGGATGCGGATCTGCTCACGGCCACCTATCGCGACCACACGTTCGCGCCGCACTGGCACGACGCGTACACGATCCCCGTGATCCTCGAGGGCGCGGAGCGCTACACGTGTCGCGGCACCGGTCATGTCGCCGAAACCGGCACCGTGCCGGTGATCAATCCCGGCGAAGTCCACACCGGCTCGCGGGCGACCGACGAAGGCTGGTGCTATCGCGTGAGCTACGTGCCGGTCGAGTACCTCCGCGCACTCGCGAGCGCGATCGCAGGCCGGCCGCAGGATGCGCCCTGGTTCCCGTCCGACGTGATCCGCGACACCGATCTCGCGGCACGGCTCGCGCTCGCGCACCGGATGATGGAAGCCGGCAGCGAACGCAGGCCGCCCGGCCACGCACACGCGGCGCCGGCGGACGACGCGCCGATCGTCGCCGCGCCGCGCGCGTACGATCCGCTCGCCGCCGAAACGGCGCTGCTCGATGCGCTGTCGACGCTGATCACGCGCCATGCCGACGCGCAGCTGCAGCCGGCGCTGCTCGCCGCCGACGAACCGCGCGTCGGCGCGATGCGCGAGCGGCTCGCCGCCGATCTCACGGGCACGGTCACGCTCGACGACGTCGCGCAGGCCGCCGGCCTGTCGCCGTTTCATGCCGCGCGGCTGTTCACCCGCACGACCGGCATGCCGCCGCATGCGTGGCGCAACCAGCTGCGGCTGCAGCGCGCGCTGGCGCCGCTGCGCGCCGGCGTGCCGATCGCCGATGTCGCGGCGGCCAGTGGCTTCGTCGACCAGAGCCACTTCACGCGACATTTCAAACGGATGTTCGGCGTGCCGCCCGGCCGCTGGCAGGCGCGCTGACGGGCGCGCTCGCATCGCGGCGTCCGCCAATACGCGGTGTCGGTGTCGGTGTCGGTGTCGGTGTCGGCTTCGGCTTCGGCTTCGGCTTCGGCTTCGGCTTCGGCTTCGGCATCGGCTTCGGCTTCGGCTTCGGCTTCGGCATCGGCATCGGCATCGGCATCGGCATCGGCATCGGCATCGGCACGCAGCTTGCGTCGCCGAGTGCCGCGGGCGCAAGAACATACAAGCCGCCACCGCGGCGGCCCGCTATCCTCCGTGACATGGAGAAGCGTCCCTTGAACCCTGCACCCGCCCCCTCTTCGCCGCCGCCCCGCCGGCCGCTCAACGAATGGCTCGACGGCGCGCGCGACACGATCCCGATGATGATCGGCGCCGCGCCGTTCGGCGTGATCTTCGGCACGCTCGTCGGCGGCGGGCCGCTCGCCGCATGGCACGGCGCGCTGATGTCGCTCGCCGTGTTCGCGGGCTCCGCGCAGTTCATCGCGCTCGGCCTGATCGCCGGCAGCGCGAGCTTCGTCGTCGTGCTCGCGACGACGCTGATCGTGAACCTGCGTCACCTGCTGTACAGCGCGACGCTCGCGCCGTACGTCGCGCACCTGCCGCTGCGCTGGCGCGCGACGCTCGGCGCGCTGATGACCGACGAGGTGTTCGCGGTCGCGTACGCGCACTACCGGCATTTCCCGCCCGGCGCGATCGGCCCTCACTACTTCTTCGGGTCGGGCCTTGCGATGTACCTGAACTGGCAGGTCTGGACGCTCGCGGGCATCGGCTTCGGCGCGGCCTTCCCGGGCCTTCAGTCGCTGGGCCTGGACTTCGCGATGGCAGCGACCTTCATCGCGATCGTCGTCCCGCAACTCGGCACGCTGCGCTATCTGGCCGCCGCCGCGACGGCCGGCACGCTCGCGTATTTCTGGCAGGGCTGGCCGTACAAGCTCGGGCTGCTCGGCGCGGTCGCCGCCGGCGTACTGGTCGGCGTCGCGCTCACGCTGCTGCACGGACGTTCGCGCACCGATTCCCGCACGGAGACCGCATCGTGAGCTATGCGCTGCTGATCCTCGGGATGGCCGCCATCACCTATGCGATCCGGACGACGCTGTTCCTGTTCGGCGAGCGGCTGACGTTCCCGCCGCTCGTGCGCACCGCGCTCGGCTTCGTGCCGGTCACCGTGCTGACCGCGATCATCGTGCCGATGACCGTCTCGCCGCACGGCGGCACGGCCGAACTGAGCTTGCGCAATCCGCAGCTCGTCGGTGCGCTCGCCGCGGTGCTCGTGTCCGCGACGACGCGCCGGCCGCTCGTGACGATCGCGGTCGGGCTCGCGGTGTTCTTCTTCTGGCAAGGGATCGTGATGCCGCACTGGCTGCCGGCCTGAACCGGCTGCTGCCGAGCTGCGCTCAAGTTTTCGTGCGGCGGGCCGATATCACGAATGAAGACCCGCCATCGGCCTCGGCGCGAACCGGTCCGTCGACGCTGCGCCCGCACCGGTGCGCGGCGCGGCCGCCGGCCCGCGCGGGCCGCCATCGAGACGATTCATGGGCCAGATCACCCTTTCCCTGAAAGACGACACGCTTGCGTCCCTGCGCAAGGACTACGACGCATTCGTACGCGTATCGCTGAAACTCGACCCGCAGTTCGCGACGCCGTCGTTCGAGGATTTCCTGCGCGCCAAGCTGCTCGACAACATGGTGCCGCTGACCGAGCATGCCGTGCAGCGGATGCTCGAAGGCGGCCAGTATGCGTGGGCGAAGCGCACGCTCGACAAGGAATTTCCGGACGTCGTCGCGATCCTGATGCGGCAGGCCGGTGAATTCGGCTTCGGCTTCGCGTCGCGCTCCGAATGGACGCCGGACGAACTCGCGAAGGCGTGCCGCGACTGGGCCAAGGCGATCGTCGCCGAAGCGCAGGGCGACCCGTCGCTCGTCGACCCGCTCGCCGCGCAGATCAAGAGCGCGGTGCAGGACATCCAGGCGCTCGAGGAAATGATGCAGACGCCCGCGTGGCGGCTCGCGGAATCGCTGCGCCAGCGCATCTACGAGGCCAAGCTCGCGTGCGAGATGAGCGTGGGCAGCGCCGCGCGCGACAAGCTCGGCGAACTGCGCGGCCTGCTGCGGCTCGGGCTCGCGCACGGTTCGTTCCAGAAACAGGAAGCGCAGCAGATCATGGAATACCTGCGGCTGCTGAAACCCGAGATCTTCGTCGACGAGCCGTACGACGTGTTCGCGCGGCTCGCCGCGTGGCTGCGCAGCGTGTTCGCGCCGGTCACGCGGCCCGCCCCGGCGCCGGGGACGGAACAGCGCCGGCCATGACGGCCTGCTGCCGCGCATGAAGAACGGCCCGGTTCGCGCGACGCGAACCGGGCCGTCGGTCGATCGCCGTCACGACGCGCCGTCCGGGGCGAACGTCGCGCGACGATCCGGCACCGCTTACTGCGTGGCGCCCGACGCGGACGCACCGCCCTGCACGCCGGTCGACGCGCCGCCTTCGACCGCTTCGTCGCCGACCTTCGACTTCGGCTTCGCCGAGCCGGCGTGATGCTTGGCGGACTTCATTGCATGCTTCGCGTGCTTCTTGGCCGAGTGGACCGACGATGCCGCCGTATCGGTCGCGCCGTCGGCCGCCGTGCCAACCGCATCGGTCGCGCCGCCGACCGCATTGCCCGACGCGTTCGCGCCGGCACCGCCCTGCATGCCCGCACCAGCGCCTGCGCCGGCCGCCGGCGTTTGCGTCTGCACGCCGGCACCTGCGGTGCCCTGCGTCGCGGCGCCGGTCTGCGCAAAGGCGGCCGACGTGGCGAACGCCGTCAGCGCGGCACCGATCAGCATCGTACGAATCTTGGACATGACAATCCTCCTCAAGAAGTTGTGGGCGCGGAGCGCGTCGATGCGCTCCGTCGCGTCCCCCGCCGCAACACGCGGCAGGTACGACGAAAGACCCGCGGCCCGCACCGTCGGTTCTCGAATCTCTCAGACTGTTACCCACCGTTTCATTTGCTGACGTATCGCTCACAGTCCTTAACAACTGCGGTGCGCGACCCCGCCCGCGCGGCCGCGCTCGCGTGCCGGCCAGCGGTGCCGTATGATGCGGGGCGATTCCTCCCGCGCGTCGCGCGCCCCTTCGTCATGCCCAATCTGGATTTCACGCTGACCGGCGAATACGTCGAGCTGCACAACCTTCTGAAGATCACCGGCCTCGCGGACAGCGGCGGCACCGCGAAGATGTTCGTCGCGTCCGGCGCGGTGAAAGTCGACGGCGTGGTCGAACTGCGCAAGACCTGCAAGATCCGTGCGGGCCAGGTCGTGCTGTTCGGCGATACGCGGATCGCGGTACACGACGCGTAGCCCACGCGCGCAGCGTTTCCCTGACCGCGACATGGCCATCGGCGCGCGTTCGACACCGTTCGAATAAAGCCGTAAGCTAGCCGTCTCTCAAAATAAATACAGACAGCGCGGGCCCGCACCCGCGCGAGCGCCCATTCCATGTCGCATTCCGGTCTTACGCGGACGGCCGCCGCGCCGCCGTCCCTGTCCAGTCACGCCGCCGATACCGCGCGCCTCGCCGCCCCGCTCGCGATCGCGCAGCTCTCGCAGATGGCGATGAGCGTCACCGACACCGTGCTGCTCGGCTCGCTCGGCCCCGATTCGCTCGCGGCCGGCGGCCTCGGCGCGAACTTCTTCTTCGTCATCGTGACCGTGCTGCAGGGCGTGCTGTCGTCGATCAGCGTCAGCGTCGCGCATGCGCGCGGCGCGCAGGCCGAACACCGCGTGCCGCACATCTACTGGACCGGCTTCGTGCTGTCCGTGCTGCTCGCGATTCCGGCGATCGTCGCGCTGTCGCTGTCCGAACCGATCCTGCTGATGTTCCACGAGCCGTCGGCGCTCGCGCGTCACGTCGGCGAGTACACCGGCATCCTGCGCTTCGCGGCGCTCGGCAGCCTGATCGGCGTCGGGCTGATGCGCGCGTTCCTGCCCGCGATCGGCGCCGCGCGGCGGCTGCTGTGGGTGTCGATCGGCGGCGTCGGCGTCAATGCCGTGCTGAACTACGGGCTGATCCACGGCGCATTCGGCTTGCCGCGGCTCGGCTTCCTCGGCTCCGCGGTCGCGACGACCATCACGATCTGGCTCACCGCGCTCGCGCTGATCTGGCTGCTGCACGGCCGCCAGCGGTTCCGCCATTTCGTCGTCGCCGCGCGTCCGAAACTCCCGGTGATGGGCGAGCTGATCGGCATCGGCTGGCCGGTGGCGATCACGTACGGGGTCGAATCGACGCTCTTTCTCGCCACGGGCCTGACCGTCGGCGTGCTCGGCGCGACGTCGCTCGCCGCGCACCAGATCGCGCTGAACGTCGCGTCGGTCGCGTTCATGGTGCCGCTCGCGATCGGCCAGGCCGCGAACGTGCGGGTCGGCTACTGGGTCGGCGCCGGCCAGCCGGTCGCCGCCCGCCACGCGGGCTTCGTCGCGCTCGGTCTCGGCATCGCGTTCATGTCGCTGTCGGGGCTCGTGCTGATCGTCGCGCCGCATGCGATCGTCGGCCTGTACCTGCATCTGGACGACCCGGCGAACGCGGCGACCGTGTCGCTGGCCGCGTCGCTGCTCGGCATCGCCGCGGTGTTCCAGATCGTCGACGGGATGCAGACGGTCGGCTCGGGCGCGCTGCGCGGGCTGCGCGACACGCGCATCCCGATGCTCGCGGCGACCTTCGGCTACTGGGGGATCGGCTTCCCGACCGGTTACTGGCTGGCGTTCCATGCGGGGCTCGGCGCACGCGGCCTGTGGTGGGGACTCGCGGCCGGCCTCGCGAGTGTCGCCGTGCTGATGGCCTGCCGCTTCCACATGAAGACCGCGTCGCTCATCGCGTCCGCGCGCTGAGCGCGACACGACGCGAAATCGCGGCCGGCGCTATGCTTGTCGATTGAAGACCCAAGACGCCGCGCGAGCGGCGCGACTGCCTCACGATACGCCAGACGCCGCGCGACGCGCGGCCTTTCCCCTTTCCAGGAGGAGTGCATCATGAACGAAGCAGTTCGGATGGAACGCGACACGTTCGGCGAGATCGCCGTGCCGGCCGACCGGCTCTGGGGCGCGCAGACCGAGCGCTCGCTGCAGAATTTCCGGATCTCGACCGAGAAGCAGTCGCCCGAGCTGATCCACGCGCTCGCGATCGTCAAGCGCGCCGCGGCCGCCGTGAACCGGTCGCTCGGCGTGCTCGCCGACGACAAGGCGCGCGCGATCATCGACGCGGCCGACGAGATCATCGCCGGCAAGCATCCGCGCGAATTCCCGCTCGCCGTATGGCAGACGGGCTCCGGCACGCAGACCAACATGAACCTCAACGAGGTGATCGCGAACCGCGCGAGCGAGCTGCTCGGCGGCGAGCGCGGCGAAGCGCGCAAGGTTCATCCGAACGACGACGTGAACCGCGGCCAGTCGTCGAACGACGTGTTCCCGACCGCGATGCACGTCGCGGCCGCATACGCGATCGTCAATCACCTGCTGCCCGCGCTGCGCACGCTGCGCGCGACGCTCGACGCGAAATCGAAGGCCTTCGCCGACATCGTGAAGATCGGCCGCACGCATCTGCAGGACGCGACGCCGCTCACGCTCGGGCAGGAATTCTCCGGCTATGTCGCGCAGCTCGACCAGGGCGTGCGGCACGTCGAATCGGCGCTGCCGCACCTGTACGAGCTCGCGCTCGGCGGCACCGCGGTCGGCACCGGCCTGAACGCGCATCCGGAATTCGCGGTGCGCGTGGCCGACGAGATCGGCCGGCTGACGAAGCTGCCGTTCGTGACCGCGCCGAGCAAGTTCGAGGTGATGGCGGCCGCCGACGCGCTGGTGTTCGCGCACGGCGCGCTGAAGACGGTCGCGGCCGGCCTGATGAAGATCGCGAACGACGTCCGCTGGCTCGCGAGCGGGCCGCGTTGCGGGCTCGGCGAACTGTCGATTCCGGAAAACGAGCCGGGCAGCTCGATCATGCCGGGCAAGGTAAACCCGACGCAGTCGGAGGCCGTGACGATGCTGTGCTGCCAGGTGTTCGGCAACGACGTCGCGGTGAACGTCGGCGGGGCGAGCGGCAATTTCGAGCTGAACGTGTTCCGGCCGATGATCGCGCACAACGTGCTGCAGTCGGTGCGCCTGCTCGCCGACGGCGCACAGAGCTTCAACGATCACTGCGCGGTCGGCATCGAGCCGAATCGCGCGCGCATCGACCTGCTGCTGAACGAATCGCTGATGCTGGTGACGGCGCTCAATCCGCACATCGGCTACGACAAGGCCGCGCAGATCGCGAAGAAAGCGCACAAGGAAGGCACGACGCTGAAGGCCGCCGCGCTCGCGCTCGGCTACCTGACCGACGCGGAATTCGATGCGTGGGTGCGGCCCGAGCAGATGATCGGATCGCGGTAAGTGGTTTCGATGCGATGACGGAGCGGGCGCGCGCAGTGGGCGCGGCGCCCATTTCCGTCAGACCGTGCCCTTCGCGACTTCGTCGGGCTTCATCTCGACGATCTTGTCGAGTGCGGCGCGCACGTCGGCCGCATACTTCGCGAGCACCTTCTGCTCGTCGGTCTCGGGCACGAACGGCGGCACCGGCACCGGGTTGCCGTTCTCGTCGACCGCGACGAACACGACGAGGCAGTCGGTGGTCTGGCGCAGCACGCCGCCCTTCGGATCGCCGGCATGCACCGACACGTGGATGTGCATGCTGGTGCGGCCCGTCGCGACGACGCGCGCCTTCAGCTCGACCAGGTTGCCGACGAGGATCGGCCGCTGGAAGCGGATGTTGCCGACGCTGACTGTCACGCAATAGCGGCTCGACCAGACGGCCGCGCACGCATACGCGACTTCGTCGATCCACTTCATCAGCGCGCCGCCATGCACCTTTCCGCCGAAGTTCACGGACGACGGCTCGGCGAGGAAGCGGAAGACGGTTTCGGTGCGGTCGAGGGCGGCCGGTACGGGGGACGGTTGGGACATCTTGTTGGCTCCAGGCGGCATGGGTACTGCGATCGGCGCATTATACGTTGCACTGCGGCAACCGGTCGCGGCCGCGCCGAGCGCGCGCCCGGCGCCCGGCGAGCCGGCATCGGCCCCGGCACCCCGCGCGCCGTCAGCGGCGCACCGTGATGCCCTGGTCGATGGTGCCGTACATCTCGAGGCTGCCGCCCCGCTCGCCGGCGGCGCCCGCGCCGCCCTGCGCACAGGCCGCGCAGACGAGCGCGGCCGCCAACAGGCAGAAAATCGTCTTCATCGTTGCATCGTGTCGCATCCGGCGGCCCGCTGCCGCCGCGTCCGGCCATTCTACGCGTGCGCGGCCGGCGGCCGCGGTTCGCCCGCCGCCGCGCCGCATCCGACATTTCAGCCGACCCCGAAACATCGAATCGGCCGCACGCCTACACTGCAGTCATTCCGCCAGAGACGAGACACGACGATGACCGATCAAGACGATCACCATTTTCCGGGCCTGAGCCGCATCGGCGCGCTGATCGCCGATCCCGGCCGCGCGGCGATGCTGTGGGTGCTGATGGACGGCAGCGCGCGGCCGGCCGGCGAACTGACGATGATCGCGGGGCTGTCGCCGTCCGCGGCCAGCGCCCATCTCGCGCGCCTGACCGAAGGCGGGCTGCTCGCGCTCGATATCCGCGGCCGGCACCGCTACTACCGGCTCGCGTCGGCCGACATCGCGGCGTCGCTCGAGGCGCTCGCGAACGTGGCCCGCGCGGCCGCACCGAACCGCCCGGTGCCGCCGCCGTCGCGCACGGTGCCGGCCGAGCTGCGCTATGCGCGCACCTGCTACGACCACATGGCCGGCGAGCTGGCGGTCCGCATCTTCGACGGGCTCACCGCGCGCGGCTGGCTGCAGGCCGACGGCGACGCGATCGACACCACCGAGCGCGGCGCGCAGGCACTCGCGCGCTGGGGCATCGACGTCGCCGAGCAGCGCGCGCGCCGGCGCCGCTTCGCGTGCGGCTGCCTCGACTGGAGCGAGCGCCGCGCGCATCTCGGCGGCGCGCTCGGCGCGGCGCTGCTCGACAGCTTCTGCGCGCACGGCTGGATCGAGCGCACCGCACGGCCGCGCGTGCTGCGCGTCACCGTGCCCGGACAGCAGGTTTTCGACGACTGGCTTACGTCCGCTTGACGCGCGGATTGCGACCGCACGACAACGGCGCGCGATGGACAGGTTTTGTTACATCGCGTGCTAGTCGATTTACAAAACACCGAGCACTGAAACAGGCGCAGCGGATATCGTGAACTGGACGGCGCGAATCGACGCGCCGCAACAACGACGAAGACGCTCATCATGGCCTCCCTGTTCCCCCTCACGCGAACCGCCCGCTGCACGCTGCTCGCGTTCGCCGCGCTGGCCGCCCTGCCCGGTGCGTTCGCGCAATCGACGCAGGCGCCGCCGTATGCAGCGGCCGCCCGCCAAGCGGGCGGCGACCCGCCGGGCCGCGTCGCCCGGCTGAACTACATGTCGGGCGCCGTGACGACGGAGCCGGCCGGCACCGATACGTGGTCGTACGCGGCCGTGAACCGGCCGCTGACGACGGGCGACCAGCTGTGGAACGATGCCGGCGCACGCTCGGAGCTGCACATCGGCTCGACCGCGGTGCGGCTCGGCGAATCGACGAGCCTGTCGGTGCTGAACCTCGACGACACGACGACGCAGCTGAAGGTCGGTCTCGGCACCGTGTCGACGCACGTGCGCGCGCTGCCGCCCAGCGGATCGTACGAAATCGACACGCCGAATCTCGCGCTCGGCATCGCGGGCCCCGGCGACTATCGCGTCGACGTCGCGCCGGACGGCGCGAGCACGACGGTCACCGTGCGCAGCGGCAGCGCGACCGTCTACGGCAGCAACGGTCAATACCCGCTGTCGCCGGGGCAGCAGGTCACGTTCACCGGCACCGACCTGCAGGTCGCGCAGCAATCGGCCGCGCCGGCCCCCGATCCGCTCGACCAGTGGGCGGCAAGCCGCGACGCGGCCGAGCAGCGCTCGGTGTCGGCCCGCTACGTGTCTCGCGACATACCCGGCTACCAGGATCTCGACGCGAACGGCACATGGCGCGAAACGCCGAATTACGGCGCGGTCTGGGTGCCGAACGACACGCCGGCCGACTGGGCGCCGTATCACGACGGCCACTGGATCTGGCAGGCGCCGTGGGGCTGGACCTGGGTCGACGACGCGCCGTGGGGCTTCGCGCCGTATCACTACGGCCGCTGGGCCTATGTCGACGACAGCTGGGCGTGGGTACCGGGCCCGATGGTCGTCAGCGAGCCGCCCGTCTACGCGCCGGCGCTCGTCGCGTTCGTGGGCGGCGGCGGCGGTCCAGACTGGAGCGTCGCGCTGACGGTGGGCGGCGTCGCCGCGGCCGGCTGCGCATGGTTCGCGCTCGGCCCGGGCGAAGCCTGGCATCCCGGCTGGGGCGGCTGGAGCCCGCAATACTACGATCGCGTGAACCGGAACATCGTGGTCAACAACGTCACGGTGAACAAGACCGTGAACGTGACGAACATCACCAACATCACGAACATCAACAAGACGTACGTGAACTTCCGCGCGCCGCACGCGATCACGGCCGTGCCGGCGTCCGCGTTCGTGCACGGCCAGCCGGTCTCGCGCTTCGCGCAGCGCGTCGATCCGCAGCAATGGCGCAACGCACACGTGATGCCGGGCACGCCGGGCATTGCGCCGGTGCGCCAGAGCTTTACCGGCGCGCTGCGCAACGCCAGCTACCGTCCGCCGGCGGCGATCGGCCAGCACCCGTTCGTCGCGACGCGCAATCCGGCCGTGCCGGCCGCGTATCGCGACCAGGCGGCCGCGCATCTCGCGCGGCAGGGCGAGCACGTGCCGGGCGCGGGCGCGCCCGTCGTCAGGACCAGCGTGCCGGCCGACTATCGGCCTCGTCCGGTCCGCGTGCCGGGCAATCCGAACGCCGGTGCGTGGGCGATGCGCAACGTGCAGCTCGTGAATCCGCACGGCCCGGTCGTGCAGCCGGCGCGCGCGCCGCGCGAAGACCGGCCGGCCCCGGCGCAGGCACAGGCCGCAAGGCCGGGTGAGCCAATGGCTGGGATTCCGAATGGCGCCCGGCCGGGTGCGCCGATGCCGGCCATCCCGAACGGCGCGCGGCCGATGAACGGCGCAGCCCCCGGTGCACCGTCGCCGCGCGTACCCGACGGCACCGCACCGCGCGCGCCGGGCAGTTCGATGCCGCATCCGGCGTTCGGCGCCGGCAATGGCGTCCCGCATCCGCCGGCTGCCGCCAACGTGCCGAACGGACACGATGATCCGCACGCAGCCGCAGCGCCGGCGCCCGTCTGGATGCAGCCGCACACGCCGATGGAACGGCAGCGCCCGACGCCGCCGGCCGCGCTCCATGCGGCCGGCCAGAACGCGCTGCCGCCCGTGCGCAGCGCGGCGCCCGTCCCGCACCCGGAAGGCGCGCCGGGCACGCAACCCGGGGGGCGGCAGGAAACGCCGCGCGCGCTGCCGCAACCGCGGCTCGACACGACCGCGCAGCTCGAGCAGCCGCGACCGCGGCCCGATTTCGCGGCCCCGGCCCAGCATGCGCAGCCGCGGCCCGAGCGCGCCGTGCCGGCGCCACAACCGCGCCCCGAATTCGCTGAACCTGCGCCGCACCGCGAAGTCGCGCCGCCGCACGCGAACGAGTACCGGCCGCCGGCGCCCGTCGCGCGCGAAATGCCGCGACCGCAGCCGCAGGCGCCGCGCATGGAACCGCGCCCGCAGCCGGCCCCCCGCATCGAGCCGCGCCCGGCTAATCCGCCGCCCGGCGGGCACGACGAGCGACGCCACCAGTAACCGTCGCCGGATGAAACGAAAAGGCCCGACCGGCACTTGCCGGTCGGGCCTGCTTCTTGGTGTAGGGCGCGATTCGCGTGATCCGCGTCGCGCCCGGAGCCGCGGGCTCAGACCGCCATCGGCGCGGTCAGCGGCTCGTGGTGCCGGTAGCCGACCAGCGAGAAGTCGGACGGCTCGACCCGTTCGAGCCATTCGGGCGCATAGACGCCCGTCTTCGCGTAGTCCGGCACGCGCTCCGCGATCTCGAGCCGCGGACTGTCGTACGGCTCGCGCGTCAACTGCTGCTGCAGCATGTCGAGCTGGTTCTCGTAGATGTGCGCATCGCCGATGAAATAGGTGAACCAGCGCGGCGTATAGCCCGTCAGCCGGCCGACCAGCGACAACAGCGCGGCGCCTTCCGTCAGGTTGAACGGCGTGCCGAGTCCGACGTCGTTGCTGCGGATGTACAGGCACAGCGAGATTTCGCGTTTCGTGACGTTCGGCAGGAATTGATACAGCAGATGGCACGCGGGCAGCGCGATCTGGTCCAGCACGGCCGGATTCCACGCATGGAACAGGATGCGGCGGTCGGCCGGGTTCTCCATGATCGTGTCCAGACACTGGCGCAGCTGGTCGATCGCCTTGTACAGCAGCACCTTCGGCGCGCCGTCCTCGTCGAAACGCGTGACGATCCGGAAACCGCGGCGCGTCGCATCCGCGATCTGCGCGTCGGCGCGCGCGTCGAGCACCTTGTAGCCGGGCCACTGGCGCCACTGGACGCCATACACGTCGCCGAGATCGTCGACGCCCCGGCGGTACGGATTCGCGAGCCACTGCGCGTTGTCGTTCGCGTTCGCGTCCCAGACCTTGCAGCCGAGCGCGCGGAAATCGGCCGCGCTGCGCGACGCACGCAGGAAGCCGACCAGTTCGCCGATCGCGGACTTGAACGCGAGCTTCTTGGTCGTGACGGCCGGGAAACCTTGCTGCAGGTCGAACCGCAGCATCGCGCCGGGCATGCTGATGGTGCGGATGCCCGTGCGGTTCTCCTGCCAGGTGCCGGTGTCGAGGATGGTGCGAACGAGGTCGAGATACTGTTTCATGCGGGTTCCTTCGGCCGCGAGGGCGGCCGCACCCGCCAATTTTAGCAAGCGTGGCGCGGAACCTCCGGGACCGGCGGCGGAAACGCTCCCAGCGGGTCGCCGCGATCGCGCATGCCGTGCGCGCACATCAGCCGGTAGAGCGTCACCCGCGACACGCCGAGTTCGCGCGCCGCATCGGCGAAACGGCCGCGATGGCGCAGCAGCGCCTGCTCGATCGCCTGCCGCTCGGCCGCCTCCCGCGCCTCGGTCAGCGACACGGGCGCGAGGATCGCGAATTCGTTCAGTTCGAGATCGGCCGCGGTAATCATCCGGCCCTCCGACATCACGATCGCGCGGCGCACGCGATTGATCAGCTCGCGCACGTTGCCCGGCCACGAGTAGCCGTAGAGCGCAGCGATCGCGTCCGGCGAGAAGCCGCGCAGCCGGCGATGCGCATCGCCCTTGAAACGCTCGAGCATGTGACGCGCCAGCAGCTCGATGTCCTTGCCGCGCGCGCGCAGCGGCGGCTCCTCGATCTTCAGCACGCACAGCCGATGGAACAGGTCCTCGCGGAAGCGCCCTTCGCGCAGCGCCGTCTCCATGTCCACGTGCGTCGCGCAGATCACGCGCACGTCGACCGGCACCGACGCATGCGCGCCGAGCCGCTCGATCTTGCCTTCCTGCAGGAAGCGCAACAGGCTCGCCTGGCTTTCGAGCGGCAGGTCGCCGATCTCGTCGAGAAACAGCGTGCCGCCGTTTGCGGCCTCGACGCGGCCGATCTTGCGCTGGTTCGCGCCCGTAAACGCGCCGCGTTCATAGCCGAACAGTTCGGCCTGCAGCAGCGTCGACGGAATCGCACCGCAGTTGATCGCGACGAACGGCGCATGCGCGCGCGCCGAGCGCTCGTGAATCGCGACGGCCGTCAGTTCCTTGCCGGTACCCGATTCGCCGGAGATGAACACGGGCGCATCGGTGGTCGCGACGCGCCGGATCGTCCGGAACAGCCCGAGCATCGCGTCGCAGGTGCCGACCATCTCGCCCTCCGCGCGCCCGGCGCCCACGGGCGACGCGACGGGATCGGTCAGCGCGACCATGCCATGCGCATGGCCGACGGTCTCGACGATGCGCGACGTCTCGTACGGCATCGTCACGTAGTCGAAACAATAGTCGCGAATCAGATGTCGCAGCGTGGCGTCCTGCAACTGGCCGCGGCGGGTCGCCGCAATCCAGCCGATGTGCTGGATGCTGAGGCACGGCTCGAGTTCGCGCAGATCCGCGGGCCTGAAACCCGGCGAGAAATCGAGCAGGCCGGCGGTGGCAACGCCGTGCTGCACGACCCGCCGCACGTCGCGCGCACTTTCCGCGAGATCGACGCGCCACCCGCATTCGTCGAAATGCCCGCGCAACGCGTCGTTCGGTTCGCGCGAGAAATAGATCACATGCCGCTGCTCGGCTCCCATATCCCCACCCCGTTCATCAACCGTCTAACGATTGCCGCACACGCAAGCCGCGTGCGAAAAGGATCGAATCGGATCGAATCGGGTCAGCCGAAGCGGCTCGATTCGCCATGCCGATGCTCGGCAACGACAAGCCTCGCATGATGGCGCTTATATCGCGTCCAGTTGTTTTGTGGTCACGACAGCTTGGTTATAGGCGCCGAATACGACATGCCGATTGCGGCGCGAATGGGCGAGCGGTCGAATCGCTCAGCGGTCGGCGCATATCAATCATCTGCACATAGGGCGCGCAGCGATACGCTCATGCATCGACACACGCGCCGATTTTCAACCTTGCCGCGTGCCGGTTGAATCCGCAGTATTCCGGAGCCCGCTCGTTTCACGGCTGAAACATTTCCCGGCATTTTGGCTCGCGCGTCACCGTGCCCGCTTGCGGAGCGCAAGCCCGACAACGCTCTTCGGCCGATGGCATGCATTTCGCTGAATCCGTAACAGACCGGAGAAAGCGACCATGCGAATACCTTTTTCACTGTCTTTCGGACAGGTGGCGATTGCATTCGCGCTTGCGTGTCCGTTCTTGCCGGCGCACGCGGAAGAAAGCGCGAAACCCGAACGCGCGCTGTTGCTCGCCGATAACATGCCGGGCATGCATCACGACAGCCGGTTCGGCATCGTGCCGGTCGCGGTGCCGCAACCGCGTTCGTCCGACGACACGTCGGTGACGCTGTGGGACGAGATCACCCCGCCGGCGCGGCTGCCGGTGCCGATCCCCGTGCCGCGTCCCGGCGACGCGCAGCACGCGCTGGAGCGCAGCGCAACGAACCGCATTCATCAATGATGCGCCTGCAACGGACTGGGCATCACAATCGATAAGGATTGCATACCGAATCGAACGATGCCGGCCGACTTCGGCTGCGTCGACGCCGCGACGCGAACCGTTTCTTGTGTCCGTCCCCCGGCGGGCACTCTTTTTATTCCGCACGTCACGGCGCGCAGCGCCGCGCATCGTCGCAGCCTGCGGCGATGCGCGGGCATCCGGGCTCGCCGGCGCCCCTCCACGCCGAAGCGGCCGCCTGCCGTCATTCCGGTAGAATCGGCGCCATTCCGGCTTTCCTCTTTCCCGATTTCATGACGACGTTGACCCTGATCGTCGCGCGCGCCCGCAACGGCATCATCGGCCGCGACAACCAGTTGCCCTGGAAACTCCCGGAGGACCTCGCGTTCTTCAAGCGCACGACGATGGGCGCGCCGATCGTGATGGGCCGCAAGACCCACGAATCGATCGGCCGGCCGCTGCCGGGCCGCCGCAACATCGTCGTCACGCGCGACGCCGCGCGCCGCTTCGACGGCTGCGACACGGTCACGTCGCTCGCCGACGCGCTCGCGCTTGCCGCACGCGACGGCGCGGCCGAAGCGTTCCTGATCGGTGGCGCGCAACTCTATGCGGAAGGGCTCGGGCTCGCCGACAAGCTGATCGTCACCGAGATCGATGCGGACTTCGACGGCGACGCGTCGTTTCCCGCGCCCGATCCCGCGCACTGGCGCGAAGTATCGCGCGACCCGCACCAGGCGGCCGCGCCGAACACGTTCGGCTATGCGTTCGTCGTCTACGAGCGCACGCGCGGCTGACACGCGGCACGCGACATACCATGAAAAAGCCCGACCGGCTCACACGCGCCGGTCGGGCTTTTCTGTTTCCGGCGGCCGAAGCCGCGCCGCTCATTGCCCGGCGATCGTCATCTGTTCGATCAGCACCGAGCCGGTTTCCTTCGTGCCGCGCACGATCGAGTCCGCGCCGATCGCGACGATGTGCCGGAACATCTCCTGCAGCGTGCTCGCGACCGTGATTTCCTCGACCGGATACTGGATCACGCCGTTCTCGACCCAGAAGCCGGCCGCGCCGCGCGAATAGTCGCCCGTCACGTAGTTCACGCCCTGCCCCATCAGCTCGGTCAGCAGCAGGCCCGTGCCGAGCTTCTTCAGCATCGCGTCGAAGTCGTCGCCCGGCTGCGTGTTCGAGCTGCGCAGCGCGAGGTTGTGCGAGCCGCCCGCGTTGCCGGTCGTCTGCGTGCCGAGCTTGCGCGCCGAATAGGTCGACAGGAAGTAGCCTTCGACGACGCCGTCCTTCACGACGCTGCGCGCACGCGTGCGCACGCCTTCCTCGTCGAACGGCGCGCTGCCCATCGCGCGCGGCACGTGCGGATCCTCGACGACCTGGACGTGCGGTGCGAACACCGGCTTGCCGAGGCTGTCGACGAGGAACGACGTCTTGCGGTACAGCGCGCCGCCGCTGACCGCCTGCACGAACGCGCCGAGCAGGCCGGCCGCGAGCGGCGCCTCGAACAGCACGGGCACCTTGCGCGTGTCGAGACGGCGTGCGCCCATCCGCGCCAGCGCACGCTCGGCCGCGTAGCGCCCGACGGCCTCCGGCGCGGCGAGATCGACCGCGCTGCGCTTCGACGAATACCAGTCGTCGCGCTGCATGTGGCGCCCGCTGCCGGCGATCGGCGCGCACGCGATGTAGTGGCGCGAGTACGGATAGCCGGCGAGGAAGCCGCGCGACGTCGCGAGCACGAACTGCGAATGCTGCGCCGACACGCTCGCGCCTTCCGAGTTGCGGATCTGCGGGCTGACCGCGAACGCGGCGTCTTCCGCGCGGCGTGCGAATTCGACGGCCTCGTCGGCCGTCAGCGCCCACGGATGATAGAGGTCGAGGTCGCGCGGGTCGGTCTCGAGCAGTTCGGCTTCGGCGAGGCCGGCCGCATCGTCCTCGGCCGTGAAGCGCGCGATGTTGTAAGCGGCGGCGACCGTATCCTTGATCGCGGCCGGCGAGAAGTCCGACGTGCTCGCGTTGCCGCGCTTCTTGCCGATGAACACCGTCACGCCGACCATCTTGTCGCGGTTGTGTTCGATCGTCTCGACCTCGCCGCGGCGCACCGATACCGACAGGCCGTCGCCTTCGGAGATTTCGGTCGCGGCGTCGGTTGCGCCGAGCGCCTTCGCGTGGCGGAGGATGTCCGACGCGATTTCCTTGAGCTGGTCCTGCGTGTGCGGGAAATAGCGCGCTTGTACGTCGAGATTGGCTGCCATCGTCTTGGTATCCGGTGGCGGGCGGGCGCCCGCATGGTCAAAATGTTGCGTATCCCGCGATCATAGCAAGGTCCGGGGCCATATACCGACAAGCTTGGGGTGTCCGCGCCGCGATACAATGCCGCCCATGACACGCAAAACCCGAATCCAGCCGATCGAGCATGCCGCCGAAGACGACGACAATGGCTACGATCGCCCCAGCAAATCCCAGTTGAAGCGCGAGATGCACGCGTTGCAGGAACTCGGCCAGGCGCTGGTCGACCTGCCGAAGGACGCGCTCAAGCGCATGCCGATGCCCGAAGATCTCGCGGACGCCGTACGCGAGGCGCGCCGGATCACCGATCACGAAGGCAAGCGCCGCCAGCTCCAGTACGTCGGCCGCGTGATGCGCTCGCTGACGGACGACGAAACGGCCGCGCTGCGCACCGCGCTCGACGCGCAGCGCGGCGTGAACAAGGCCGCGACGGCCCGCCTGCACTGGATCGAGCGCACGCGCGAACAGCTGCTCGCGAGCGACGACGCGCTGACCGAATTCCTCCGGCAGCACCCCGAAGCGGACATCCAGGAAGGCCGCACGCTGATCCGCAACGCGCGCAAGGAAGCGCAGCAAGGCAAGCCGCCGCGCTATTTCCGCGAGCTGTTCCAGTGGATCAAGACCGCGAGCGGCACGGACGAAGCGGACGGCGACGAAGCGCCGGACGACGCCGGAGACGACCATGACGACGAAGCGTAACCACCCGGACGAACTCGTGGTCGGCCTCGTGTCGATCAGCGACCGCGCCAGCACGGGCGTCTACGAGGACAAGGGGATCCCGGCGCTGCAGGAATGGCTCGCCGGTGCGCTGATCTCGCCGTGGCGCGCCGAAACACGGCTGATCCAGGACGACGCGCCGACGATCTCGGCCACGCTGACCGAACTCGTCGACGTCGCCGGCTGCGATCTCGTGCTGACGACCGGCGGCACCGGCCCCGCGCGCCGCGACGTGACGCCGGAAGCCACGCTGGCCGTGGCGACGAAGGAAATGCCGGGATTCGGCGAACAGATGCGGCAGATCAGCCTGAACTTCGTGCCGACCGCGATCCTGTCGCGGCAGGTCGCGGTGATCCGCGAAACGGCCGGGGGCGACCATGCGGCGCTGATCATCAACCTGCCCGGCCAGCCGAAGTCGATCCGGGAAACGCTCGAAGGGCTGCGCGATGCCGACGGCAAGTCGACCGTGCCCGGCATCTTCGCGGCCGTGCCCTATTGCATCGACCTGATCGGCGGCCCGTACATCGAGACCGACGCCGCGGTGGTCGCGGCGTTCCGGCCGAAGAGCGCGCGGCGCTGAACGCGGATCGGGCGCCGCATGGGTGCCGGCGCGCTCAGGCGGCCGGCACGGAATCGCTTGCCGGCGCCGACGCGGCCGGAATCAGGAAATGCTCGCGGTAGTACTTCAGCTCGTCGATCGACTCGTGGATGTCGGCGAGCGCGGTGTGCATCGCGCGCTTCTGGAAGCCCTTGTAGATCGCGGGCTGCCAGCGGCGGCACAGCTCCTTCAGCGTGCTGACGTCCAGGTTGCGGTAGTGGAAGAACCGCTCGAATTCCGGCATCCAGCGCGCCATGAAACGGCGGTCCTGGCAGATCGAGTTGCCGCACATCGGCGACTTGCCCGGCGACACGTATTGCGCGAGGAACGCCTGCAGCTGCGCGGCGGCCTCCGCCTCGGTCACGGTCGACGCGCGCACGCGGTCGATCAGCCCGGAACGGCCGTGCGTCGACTTGTTCCAGTCGTCCATCTTCGCGAGCGTTTCGTCGCTCTGGTGGATCGCGAACACGGGGCCTTCGACCGCGATGTCGAGCGTGGAATTGGTCACGACGACCGCGATTTCGATGATGCGGTCGTTATCCGGGTCGAGGCCCGTCATCTCCATGTCGAGCCAGACGAGGTTCAACTCGTTGCGCACGAGCGCGGGCTGGCTGGCGGAAGCGGCGGTATCGGTCATGAGTCATCCTGGAAAATGGCGGACGGCGCACGGCGCCGCCCGGGCGGCCGGCATCGCATGAGCGGGCCCGGGCCGCAAGAACATATAATTCTCGCATAGAACCCTTTGGCGCCTTCGATGTCACCCTTTTCGTTCACCCTGCTGTTCGCGATCGCCGTGCTTGCGATGGTCGTCACCAAGCTGTGGCTCGCGTCGCGGCAGATCCGCTTCGTCGCCGCGCACCGCAACGGCGTGCCCGAGCAGTTCAGCAGCACCATTCCGTTGACCGCCCACCAGCGCGCAGCCGACTACACGGTCGAGCGCACGCGGCTCGCGATGTTCGAGATCGTCGTCAGCGCGGCCGTCCTGGTCGGCCTCACGCTGCTCGGCGGCGTCGGCGCGCTCGACACGCTGCTGACGGGCTGGCTCGGCCGCGGCTACGCGCAGCAGGTCGCGCTCGTCGCCGCGGTGCTCGCGATCACCGGCGTGATCGACGTGCCGTTCGAGTACTACCGCCAGTTCGGCATCGAGCAGCGCTTCGGCTTCAACCGGATGACGAAACGCCTGTTCTTCACCGACATGCTGAAAAATACGCTGCTCGGCGCCGTGCTCGGCCTGCCGCTGCTGTTCGTCGTGCTGTGGCTGATGAACCAGGCCGGCAGCTTGTGGTGGCTGTGGACGTGGATCGTCTGGGTCGCGTTTCAGATGCTCGTGCTGCTGATCTACCCGACCTTCATCGCACCGCTGTTCAACAAGTTCGAGCCGCTGACCGACGAAGCGCTGCGCACGCGCATCGAGTCGCTGATGAAACGCTGCGGGTTCGCGGCGAAGGGGCTCTTCGTGATGGACGGCAGCCGCCGCTCCGCGCACGGCAACGCGTATTTCACCGGGTTCGGCGCATCGAAGCGGATCGTGTTCTTCGACACGCTGCTCGCGCGGCTGTCCGGCCAGGAAATCGAGGCCGTGCTCGCCCACGAACTCGGCCACTTCAAGCGCCGCCACGTGATGAAGCGGATGCTCGTATCGTTCGTGCTCAGCCTCGTGCTGCTCGCGCTGCTCGGCTGGCTCGCGCAGCGCACGTGGTTCTACACGGGGCTCGGCGTCACGCCGTCGCTCGACTCGAGCAACGCGGGCGCCGCGCTCGTGCTGTTCTTCCTCGCGATTCCCGTGTTCCTGTTCTTCGCGACGCCGTTCAGCAGCCTCACGTCGCGCAAGCATGAATTCGAGGCGGACGCGTTCGCGGCCAGCCAGACCGACGCGCAGGATCTCGTCAGCGCGCTCGTGAAGCTCTACGAGGACAACGCGTCGACGCTCACACCCGATCCCGTCTACACGGCCTTCTATTACTCGCATCCGCCCGCGTCGCAGCGGATCGACCGCCTGATGCAGCACGCATGAGCCGGCCGACCTCCCGCAAGCCGGCCCCGCGCGCATCGGGCGCGCCGCGTGTCGAAGGCCGCGTGATCGCGGCGCACGGTCGCCACTACATCGTCGCGCCCGACGACGGCGGCCCGATGCTGCAGTGTTTCCCGCGCGGCAAGAAGAGCGAGATCGCGGTCGGCGACCGCGTCGCGTACGAACAGGCATCGGCCGACCAGGGCGTGATCGTCGAAATCGGCGAGCGGCGCAACCTGCTGTACCGCTCCGACCAGTTCAAGTCGAAGCTGTTCGCGGCGAACCTCGATCAGTTGCTGATCGTGCTCGCGACCGAGCCCTATTTCAGCGAGGACCTGCTCGGCCGCGCGCTGATCGCGGCCGAGGCGAACGAACTGAAGCCGCTCGTCGTACTGAACAAGATCGACGTCGAGGCCGCGCTGCCGGTTGCGCGCGAACGCCTCGCGCCGTACCGCGCGCTCGGCTACGACGTGCTCGAACTGTCGGTGAAGGGCGCGCCCGACGACGCGCGCGCGCAGCTGATGCCGCATCTGGCCGGCCATTCGACGATCCTGCTCGGCCAGTCCGGGATGGGCAAGTCGACGCTCGTGAACCTGCTCGTGCCCGATGCCGAAGCCGCGACCCGCGAGATCTCGGCTGCGCTCAACAGCGGGCGCCACACGACGACGTTCACGCGCCTCTACCCGCTCGACGGCGGCGGCGCGCTGATCGATTCGCCGGGTTTCCAGGAGTTCGGCCTCTATCATCTGACCGAAGGCCGCCTCGAGCGCGCGTTCCCGGAATTCCGCCCGTTGCTCGCGGATTGCCGTTTCTATAATTGTCATCATCTGCACGAGCCCGGCTGCGCGATTCTCGAAGCCGTCGCCGACGGCCGCATTGCGCCGTCCCGGCATGCGCTTTATGCGCAACTCGTGCACGAGGCGAGCCAGATCGTTCGCTGAGTCCTCGGCGCACGGAAGGCGGCCGGACCGAACTAGGCCGGCCCTCATCGACAGGAGCCGCGATGCGTTTCAAGGCGCCCGACCTGGCCACCGCGCAGCACTGGGCGAACGTGCTGCAGGTGGCCGGTATCGGTTGCGAGCTGCACAACTGCTACGCGACCGGCGCGCTCGGCGGCCTCCCCGCCGACGCGTGCGCGCCCGAGCTGTGGCTCGACGACGAGCGCGACGATGCGCTCGCGCGACGCCTGCTCGACGCCGCATCGCACGGCCCGTCGGCCGGTGCCGCGCCGTGGCGCTGCCGGCAGTGCGGCGAGGCGCTCGAGGCGCAGTTCACGGCCTGCTGGCAATGCGGCGCCGTGCGCGATCCGCTCGACGACTGAACGCCAACGCGCGGGCCCACAGCGAAAAGGCCGGCATCGAGCCGGCCTTTTCATTTCATCGCGTGCTGCGCGAGCGCGTCACGACACCCAGACCGCCAACGTCAGCATCAGCAGCAGGATCATCCACAGGATCACCGCACGCCATACCAGGCCGACCGCCGACTGCAGCGTGCGCGGCGTGCAGTCGTCGCCGACCGTCAGCGGGCCGCTGTCGCCGACCGCCAGTGCATCGAGGCTCGACGGCTCCGCGAGCGGCCCGGCGAGACGCGCGCCGAGCGCGCCGCTGCCGGCCGCGAGCAGCACGCCGTCGTTCGGGTCGGGCCACTGGCGCGTGTGATTGCGCCACGCGTAGATCGCGTCCTCGAAGTTGCCGACGATCGCGAAGCCGAGCGCGGTCAGCCGCGACGGAATCCAGTCGATCACGAAGAATGCGCGCTGCGCGAACGTCGAGAACGCGGCCGTGCGCTCGTCGCCCGGCGTCGACCAGCTGCGCGCGAGATATTCGGAGATGCGGTACAGGACGGCGCCGGCCGGACCGATCGGCAGCACGTACCAGAAGAACACGCCGAACACGTGGCGATGCGATGCAACGACCGCATGAATCAGCGTATGGCGGACGATTTCGCCGACCGGCATGTCGACCGTGTCGAGGCCCGTCCACTCGTGCAGGATCTCGCGCGCACGCGGCACGTCGTCGTTGTTGAGCGCGAGATGGATATCGGTGAAGTAATGGCTGAACTGGCGGAAGCCGAGCGTGAAATACACGACGACGACGTTCCAGATGAACGCGAGCACGAAGCTCACCTTGTACAGCAGGAAGTAGATCAGCGCGACGACCAGCACCCACGGCAGCACGACCGCGAGCCACGCGAGCACGCCATGTTTTTGCTTGCCGGCGTCGAGACCATGCGCGACGGTTTCCGCATGAAACTGGAACAGCGCGAATACCGGATTGCTCGGCGACAACGCGCGGACCTGTTCGATGATGAGAGCGAGGAGAACCGAAAAGAAAGTCATGCGTGGCGCCGTCTTCGGAGTTATGTCATTTTTTGCATAACGATAGCACAGCGTAAGCGACGGATGGCTGCCGGCGCGACGGGCCGCGGGCCGGCCGCGCGCGCCGGGCTGGACGGGAGCCTATCCGGCCGCCAAGAAGCGGTACAGATTGCGCAACATGCCGGCAGTTGCGCCCCAGATGAAGTAATGCCCGGCCGATGCGTCGTTCGGGTAAGGCATCGCAAAAAAACGACGCTCGCCGCCTTCCCAGCGGAACACACGCACCTGGTGGTTCGCGGGACTCATCAGGAACGCGAGCGGCACCTCGAAGATCTCGGCGACTTCGAACGTGTCGGCCTGGACGGTAAACGGCGGATGCACGAGCGCCACCACGGGCGTCACGCAGAAGCCGGTCCCCGTCAGGTAGTCGGGCAGCGCACCGAGGACCTCGACCGGCTCGGCGGCCAATCCGATCTCCTCCTTCGCCTCGCGCAACGCGGTCGCGGTCGCATCGCGATCGAACGGCTCGCGTCGGCCGCCGGGGAAGCTGATCTGTCCGGCATGATCGTTCAGGTGGTCCGCGCGCTGGGTCAGCAGCACGGTGAGGCCGGTGTCGCGAACGACGAGCGGAATGAGGACGGCGGCACTGCGCGGATCGACGCCCTCCTGCAACCGCACTTCGGCGGGTTCCACGCTCCACTCGAGCGTGCGCGCGAAACGTTCGCGCAACCCGGACGGCGTCATCAGCCGGGGATCGAGGGACGGCAGGCCGGCGCCGGTGCCTTCGACCGGCAGCACTTCAGGGTCAATGATGGGGCGGCGATTCAATGGGGCTCTCGGATTCGTGTCGTATCGAGCATATTGTCGCGCCAGAATGAAAAAAGCACCCGGGAGGGTGCTTTTTCCTTACAGCTCTTACTCTTGGGAAGCTGCTGCGGTGCGATCCTTCGACACCAGCTTTTCCTTGATTCGAGCCGACTTGCCCGAACGCTCGCGCAGGTAGTACAGCTTCGCACGACGCACATCACCGCGACGCTTCACGACGATGCTCGCCAGCAGCGGCGAGTAGGTCTGGAACGTACGCTCGACGCCTTCGCCCGACGAGATCTTGCGGACGATGAAGTTCGAGTTCAGGCCGCGGTTGCGAATCGCGATCACGACGCCTTCGTAAGCCTGAACGCGCTTGCGGTTACCTTCAACCACGTTCACGTTCACGATCACCGTATCGCCCGGGGCGAATTCGGGAATCGTCTTGCCGGCGAGCGCGCGCTCGATCTCTTCCTGCTCAAGTTTTGCGATCAGATTCATCACTGACTCCTAAAGCCATCTTGTCGGCGTTTGCACCCGCCTGCTTCCAGGCCTGGCCCCGATAGAGGATGGATTCACATCAGGCACCGCGCACGCATGCACGGCACCGCCATTTCCCGCCCGCGAAACCGCCTCAGGAGGCGTCTTTCGCTTCGCGTGCGAGGTTCGCAAGCCACGCCTCGTCGGCACGACTCAGCAACTTCTCGCGGCGCGCACGGACGATCAGGTCCGGCCGCTTCCGCAACGTATTCCTCAATGCTTCCTGGCGCCGCCACTTCTCGATCTCGGCATGATGCCCGCCGAGCAGCACGTCCGGCACGCGCACCCCTTCGTATTCCTCGGGGCGCGTGTAATGCGGACAATCGAGCAGCCCGTCGACAAAGCTGTCCTGCACGGCCGACTGCGCATCGTTCAGCACGCCGGGCAGCAGGCGCACGACGGCATCCATCATCGCCATCGCCGGCAGTTCGCCGCCGGACAGAACGAAATCGCCGAGGCTGATTTCCTCGTCGACGCAACGGTCGAGCAGACGCTGATCGATCGCCTCGTAGCGGCCGCACAGCACGATGACACCCGGCTCCTGCGCCATCCGCGTCGCCCGCTCGTGCGTGAACGGCGCGCCCTGCGGCGACATCATCACCACTCGTGTGCTCGCGATGCCCTGCTCCGCCTGCGCTGCCTTCGCCGCATCGATCGCGGCCTCGAGCGGCTTCGCCAGCATCACCATGCCCGGACCGCCGCCGTACGGGCGATCGTCGACCGTACGGTAGTTGTCCGTCGTGAAATCACGCGGATTCCAGGTGCGCAGCCCGAAGCGTTCCTGCTTCACGGCCCGGCTGGTGATACCCCAGTCGGTCAGTGCGCGGAACATTTCGGGAAAGAGCGTGACGACGTCGAACTGCACCGCGCTCTCCGTAACCTGGTTCATGAGTAATCGGCTTCCCAGTCGACGACGATGCGACGTGCCGCCTGATCCACCGTCTTGACATAGACGCCGACGAACGGGATCAGCCGTTCGCTGGTGGTCGGCTGGCCATCCTTGCCGACTGCCGGATACTCGACGCGCATGATCGAATGCACGCCGTTGTCGATCATCCCGCTCACTGTCCCGAGCGCCACCGATTGCTCGTTGACGACGTCGAGACCGATCAGGTCGACCCAATAGAATTCGTCCGCGGCCAATGCCGGGAAATCTTCCCGGCGCACGAACACGCGAAAGCCGCGCAAAGCCAGTGCGGCATCGCGGTCGCTGACACCCGCGGATTGCGCGACGACCGTGTCGCCGTGCGTCTTCGACTGCAGGATGCGGGCGGACAACCGCTCCCCACCCCGTTCCAGCCACCAGCGGCGCGCGTTGAGCAGCGCATCGCCGCCGCGGCCTGCGTCGGCATGCGTCGCCACCTTGACCCAGCCTTTCAGGCCATAGGCGTCGACCACCGCCCCGACCTCGACAGCATCGTCGGGCCAGGCTTGCACCGCTTCGAGGCTGCCCTGCTCGGCAGCCTTACCGGCGTTCGCGACAACGTCGCGTTCGACCGGCTTGCGGACGAATGCGCCAAACGACGCTCGCCCGCGCTTTGCGTTACCGGAATCGTGACCGGACATCAATGCTCCTTGCAGCCGGCACGACCGGCACACCGCGCCATGTTAGGCGGCCGGTTGCGCCTTTTGCGCTTCCTTCACGAGACGCTGGACGGTCGGCGACAGTTGCGCGCCAACACCTTGCCAGTACGTCAGGCGATCCTGAGCGATACGCAGCGACTCGCCCTTCGTGGCGACCGGGTTGTAGAAGCCGACGCGCTCGATGAAGCGGCCGTCACGACGGTTGCGCGAATCGGTAGCGACGATGTTGTAGAACGGGCGCTTCTTCGAGCCGCCGCGAGCCAGACGGATGATAACCATATGAAATCCTTCGGGAAAACCGGGTTCGAAACTACTGAAACGTGCGATTATAGCCGGAAACCAAAGCCACAACAAACACTTACGCGCAAAAATTCCGCAGACGCCCTGTCCGCCGGGCATACAATCGTCGTGTTCCCGATGCCTCCCGCCGCCATGCCGCTATTTTGCGCCGCCCCGGCACACCGTGCGCAGCACCGCCTCGCGGGCATGCTGGCCGGCCTCGTCGCCTGCGTTGCGTCGGCTGCCGCTGGCGCCGCGCCGCCGGTGAGCGAGCTCGTCGTGCCGCCCGGGTTCCACGTCGACGTGCTGACCGACGCGGTGCCGGCCGCACGCGAAATGGCGTGGTCGCCGCGCGGAATCCTGTACGTCGGCTCGCGGGAAGGCCGCGTCTACGCGTTTGCGATGCACGAGGGCCGGATCACAGCCCGCCACGTGATCGCATCGGGGCTCGACATGCCGGTCGGCGTCGCATACCGCGACGGCGCGCTCTATATCTCCGCCGTGTCGCGCATCCTGCGCCTCGACCAGATCGACGACCGGCTCGCGAAGCCGCCAGCGCCAGCGGTCGTCACGGACGCGCTGCCGACCGACCACCATCACGGCTGGAAATTCATCGCATTCGGCCCCGACGGCAAGCTTTACGTGCCGACCGGCGCGCCATGCAACGTGTGCCTCGCCGATCGCAACCGCTACGCGATCATCGCGCGCATGAATGCCGACGGCAGCGGACGCGAGGTATTTGCCCGCGGCGTGCGCAATACCGTCGGCTTTGCGTGGCACCCCGACTCGGGCGAACTGTGGTTCACCGACAACGGCCGCGACCTGATGGGCGACGACGTGCCCGACGACAAGCTGAACCGCGCGCCGCGGGCGGGCCTCGACTTCGGCTTTCCCTACTGTCATGGCGGCGACCGGCCCGACCCGGAATTCGGAAGCCCCGACGTGTGCCGCCGCTATGTGCCGCCCGTGCTGAAGCTCGGCGCGCACGTCGCGGCACTGGGCATGCGCTTCTATACGGGACCGATGTTTCCGGCGTCGTATCGGAACAACGTCTTCATTGCCGAGCATGGTTCGTGGAACCGCAGCACGAAGGTCGGCTACCGCGTGATGCGCGCGGTCGTGTCCGCCGACGGCAGTCACGCACGCCAGACGCCGTTCATCACGGGCTGGCTGCGCGCGGACGGCACCGTATGGGGACGGCCGGCCGACGTACTGCCGCTGCCGGACGGCTCGCTCCTCGTGAGCGACGACTACGCAGGTGCGATCTACCGCGTCACCTATGCGGCACCTTGACGCAGGCGACGGATGACCGGCCCCGACCGGGCATCGTAGAATGCGTGCCGGGCCGAGCGCCCGCGCCGACCCGCCGGCGCCCATGCCAACGATAATCCGCCGCCACCCATGTCCAGCAGCACCGCACCGTCCCGCCGCTTCCGCTCCAAGACGCTCACCGCCGCCCTCGCATTCCTGTTCGGTTCGCTCGGCGCGCATCGCTTCTATCTGTACGGCTTTCGCGACGTGTACGGCTGGGCACACCTGCTCGCGACGATCGTCGGGATTCCGGGCTTTCTGCTGCTCGCGGCGACCCAGCGCACGGCCAGCCTTGGCTGGTGGCTCGCCGTGCCCGGCGCGATCTCGCTGCTGGCCGCGTTCCTCGCCGCACTCGTCTACGGGCTGCGCCCCGACGAAAAATGGGATGCGCAGTTCAATGCCGAGACGGGCAAGCAGAGCCGCTCGGGCTGGACGGTGATCTTCATCGTGATCTTCTCGCTGCTGATCGGTGCGTTCCTGCTGATGACCGCGCTCGCACTGTCGTTCCAGACGTACTTCGAATCGCAGGTCGAAGCGGCGAAGCAGATTTCGCAGTAAGCGCCGCCGCGCGCCGGTCAGAACAGGCTCAGCTGCATGTCGTCGCGCGACTTCGCGCCGGCTGCGCCCGCCACCGGGCGCCGAGCTGCCGCGGCGGCCACCGGTGGGCCGCGAAACCGCGACATGTCGAGAATGCCGTTGCTGCGCTCGTTCAAGCCGAGCCGCTTGACGGCCTGACGGAAGCGCTGCCGCAACAGGTCGGCCCAGATCCCTTCGCCCTTCATCCGTTTCGAGAAATCCGAGTCGTAATCCTTCCCGCCGCGCATGTCGCGCACGCGGTTCATCACGCGCTCCGCGCGGTCCGGAAAATGCGCGGCGAGCCAGTTCTTGAACAGCGGCGCGACCTCCCACGGCAAGCGCAGGATGATGTAGCTCGCGTGCGTCGCGCCGGCTTCCGCACATGCCTCCAGCACGCGCTCCATGTCGGGCTCGGTGACGAACGGGATCATCGGCGCAATGCTCACGCCGACCGGCACGCCCGCGTCGCGCAGCGCGCGGATCGTCCGCAGCCGGCGCGCCGGCGTCGCCGCGCGCGGCTCGAGCGTGCGCGCGAGCTCGGCGTCGAGCGTCGTGATCGTGACCGCCGCCATCACCTGCCCGCGTTCGGCCATCGGCGCGAGCAGATCGAGATCGCGCTCGATCAGCGAGGATTTCGTGATCGCGGCGAACGGCAGCCCGTGATCGTGCATCACCTGGATCACGCTGCGCGTGATGCGCAGATCGCGCTCGACCGGCTGGTATGCGTCGGTGTTGACGCCGAGCGCGATCGGCTCGGGCACGTAACGCTTGCGCGAAATCTCGCGCTCGAGCAGTTCGGCCGCGTTGACCTTCGCATAGATCCGGCTCTCGAAATCGAGCCCGGGCGACAGGCCGAGGTAGCTGTGCGTCGGCCGGGCAAAGCAGTAGATGCAGCCGTGCTCGCAACCGCGATACGGATTGAGCGACACGCTGAACGGAATGTCCGGCGACTGGTTGTGCGTCAGGATGCTCTTCGCGCGCTCCTCGAACACCTGCGTGCGCAGCGGAGCAGGCAGATCGGTGTCGTCCGATTCGCGCGTCCAGCCGTCGTCGACCGCTTCGCGCAGCGCCGTTTCATAGCGCCCCTGCAGATTGTCGACCGCGCCGCGCCCCTTGCGGGGCGCGGGCGGCGCTATCGGAAATTCGTTGTCGGACAGACCGTCCATGCGCTCACCCATTCGCCTGCACCCAATACTGTACATTTATACAGTATTGGGTGCAGCGTGCCAAGGGCGAGATAAAGGGTCCGGCTGACAGCCCGGCAACGGGCCGCGGCAACGGTCACTCGCCGACCGAAATCGTCAGCGTCTCCTTGATTTCTTCCATCACGACATAGCTTTTCGACTGCACCGCGCCGGGCAACTGCAGCAGAATGTCGCCGAGCAGCTTGCGATAGTCGGCCATTTCGCCGATCCGCGCCTTGATCAGGTAGTCGAAATCGCCGGACACGAGATGGCATTCGAGCACCTCGTCGATCTTCATCACTTCGCGGCGGAACTGCTCGAACATGTTGCCGCCCTTGTGGCCGAGCGTGATCTCGACGAACACAAGCAGCGCCGCGCCGAGCTGGCCCGGATCCACGCGCGCGTGGTAGCCGGTGATGACCCCGTCGCGCTCCATCCGCCGCACGCGCTCGATGCACGGCGTGACGGTCAGCCCGACCTGTTCCGCGAGGTCCTTCATCGCCATCCGGCCATCGTCCTGGAGCAGTTTCAGGATGCGCCGGTCGAGCTTGTCGAGGGAGCGTACTGGCTGACGTTGCGTTCTCATTTGTTTCTTCTGAAAACCTGAAAAATACGATAACAAAACCTACACATTCGACAATACCATAGCGCAAAACACTAGATCAGCTAGAGGTTACACGGAGACGCAAGTGCGCCCGGCCTCGACCTGATTCCTTCCATCTGGAGCAGCTATGCGAGTCGTCATTCTGGGCAGCGGTGTGGTGGGCGTGGCAAGCGCGTATTACCTCGCACGCGCCGGTCATGAAGTCACGGTGATCGACCGGGAGGCCGGCCCGGCCCTCGAGACGAGCTTCGCGAACGCGGGCCAGATTTCGCCCGGCTATGCGGCGCCGTGGGCCGCGCCCGGCGTGCCGCTGAAGGCCGTCAAGTGGATGTTCGAGAAGCATGCGCCGCTCGCGATCCGCCTCGACGGCACGCGCTTCCAGCTTCAGTGGATGTGGCAGATGCTGCGCAACTGCACGGCCGAGCGCTATGCGGTCAACAAGGGCCGCATGGTCCGTCTCGCCGAATACAGCCGCGAGTGCCTGCAGGCGCTGCGTGCGGACACCGGCATCCAGTACGAAGGCCGCACGGGCGGCACGCTGCAGCTGTTCCGCACGCAGCAGCAGCTCGACGGCGCGGCGAAGGACATCGCGGTGCTGCAGGAAGCGAACGTGCCGTTCGAACTGCTGTCGCCGGCCGAGCTCAAGCACGCCGAACCGGCTCTCGCCGCCGTGTCGCACAAGCTGACGGGCGGCCTGCGCCTGCCGGGCGACGAAACCGGCGACTGCCAGCTGTTCACGACGCGCCTTGCAGCGCTCGCCGAATCGCTCGGCGTGAAGTTCCGCTACAACACGCCGATCGACGCACTCGCGATCGCCGGCGGCAGGATCGCCGGCGTGCAGTGCGGCAGCGAGACGGTGCGCGCGGATGCGTACGTTGTCGCGCTCGGCTCGTACTCGACGAACTTCATCGCGAACCTGATGAAGATCCCCGTCTATCCGCTGAAGGGCTACTCGATCACCGCACCGATCGTCAACGAGGCAGCCGCGCCCGTGTCGACGGTGCTCGACGAAACGTACAAGATCGCGATCACGCGTTTCGACCAGCGCATCCGCGTCGGCGGCATGGCAGAGATCGTCGGTTTCGACAAGAACCTGCGCGCGGCGCGCCGCGAAACGCTCGAAATGTGCGTGAACGACCTGTTCCCGGGCGGCGGCGACACGTCGAAGGCGACGTTCTGGACGGGCTTGCGCCCGATGACGCCGGACGGCACCCCGATCGTCGGCCGCACGCCGGTGTCGAACCTGTTCCTGAACACGGGTCACGGCACGCTCGGCTGGACGATGTCGTGCGGGTCGGGCCAGCTGCTCGCCGACCTGATCTCGGGCAAGAAGCCGGCGATCCAGGCCGACGACCTGTCGGTCCACCGCTACCTGAAGGACGTGGCCGGCCAGACGCGCCCGGCATACGCGTAAACCGGAACGGTCCGCGGCGACGCGGGTCCGTTGCATCGGCAAGAAAGGCGCCCTCG